>JACDGH010000008.1:7692-26535 GCA_013815395.1 Parachlamydiaceae bacterium | reverse complement strand
GCTCAGACCTTTGCCTATTGGAAGGGCACTATATTATGCGGCGCTCCCACCTTTATCAAGGGTATTTTAAAAGCAGCCACCTCTGATCAGTTACAGAGCTTGCGAGTGTGTGTCAGCGGTGCTGAAAAGGCTCCGCCTGAGCTATTTCAAACGCTTGCGAAAAAATTTAATAAGCCAAATTCAGTTGCCGAAGGTTATGGGATTACAGAGTGTTCTCCAGTACTCACAGCAAATCTCCCGGGAAGCACCCACACTGGTGTAGGTCGGCCTTTACCAGGGGTGGAAATCTGTATCATCCATCCTGAAAAAGAAGTGTTACTACCTCAAGGGGAACGCGGGCTCATTATGGCTAAAGGTCCAAATATTTTTAACGGATATTTAAATCCGGGATTATCATCTCCTTTTCTAATGATTGAAGGGGAGCAATGGTATAAAACGGGGGATTTGGGATCGCTTGATGCTGAAGGGTATCTGACGATTTCAGGGAGGATGAAGCGGTTCATCAAAATGGGAGCGGAGATGGTTAGTTTAGCTTCGATTGAAGATGCATTGTTGCAGATAGCTGATAAAAAAGGGTGGCCAACTTCCGAAGGACCTTCAATTGCAATCTGTGCCAAAGAAATAGATGGTGAAAAGCCAAAAATATTCCTCTTTAGTAAATTCAATATTTCCATCGATGAAATCAATTCTTCTTTAAGAGAATCGGGATTTAGCAATCTTGTAAAAATTTCATCGGTCACCCATTTGCCGGAAATCCCTATTATGGGCACGGGCAAAGTTAATTACCGTGCAATTGAAGCACAATACCTTGCCAAGTAATCTTATTAGAGAAAGGGATAACTTATGACACATAATAATTCGACTGCTAAATCGATGCCTCTCTACCTATTTAATACCGAGTCCCGTTGTAAAGAGGAACTTATCCCCCTGGAAAAAAACCACGTTCGGATGTATACATGCGGACCCACTGTTTATAATTTTGCGCATATAGGCAACTTTCGAACCTATGTTTTTGAGGACCTCCTACGTCGCACTATGAAATTTATGGGATTTAAGGTGACTCAAGCGATGAATTTGACCGATGTCGATGACAAGACAATCAAAGGGGCAATTGTAAACAATGTGACTCTTAACGAATTTACAGAGCCATTTAAGCAAGCCTTCTTCGCGGACTTAAAAGTTTTAAATATTGAACCCGTTGAGTTTTATCCAGCCGCCACTGATTATTTCAAAGAGATGATCGAGCTTATCCATCAATTAATAGAGAAAAAGGTAGCCTATAAAGGAGGAGATGGCAGCATTTATTATGCGATAAATAAATTTCCCCGTTATGGATGCCTCTCACATTTGAATTTAGATGAGCTCCAAGCAGGGGCCTCGACACGCGTAGCAGCCGACGAATATGAAAAGGATAATGTTTCTGATTTCGTTTTGTGGAAAGCTTATGATCCAGAACGCGACGGTAAAATCTTTTGGGAAAGTCCATTTGGCCCAGGCCGGCCAGGATGGCATTTAGAGTGTTCTGCAATGGCGATGACACTATTGGGTCCAACCCTGGATATCCATGTGGGTGGTGTTGATAATATGTTCCCCCACCATGAAAATGAAATAGCCCAATCTGAAGCTTGTACAGGTAAACAATTTGCAAAAATTTGGATGCATTCTGAGCACTTGGTTGTCGATAATAAGAAGATGTCCAAAAGTTTAGGCAATTTTTATACATTGCGCGATCTTCTCAACAAGGGATTTTCGGGTATTCAAGTGCGCTACTTGCTCTTGCAGACTCATTATAAAACACAATTGAATTTTACTTTTAATGGACTAGAAGCTGTTAAAGGTTCGTTACAGCGCCTGCAAGATTTTATCCACCGCCTTTTTGAAATCAGCAATTCTGTTTCGTCAGGATTAGTAGAATCGATCCTTGAAAAAGCTCTAAATTCATTTACATTATCTTTAAGTGATGACTTAAATATTTCAGCGGCTCTCGCAACAGTTTTTGATTTAGTTAGGGAAATTAATGGACTTGCAGATGCAGGTAAAGTTGGAAAGACAGAAGCTGAGCATGTGCTTGCTTTGCTAAAGCGTTTTAATGAAGTTCTTGGAGTGCTTTCTTTTGAATTAGCAATTGAAGCAGTTCCCGTAGATCTTGAAGAAGCTTTGGCGAATCGCTTAGAAGCGCGACAAAAAAAAACTGGGCCCTTGCTGATACTTTACGGGATCTTATCAATAGCCGCGGCTATGTGATTGAAGATACTCCCGAGGGTGCCCGACTTAAAAAATCTTGATTACATTATTAGAGGACTATGCCACGTAAACCACATCACACTAAAGACGAAAGCTTTGTTATTTCATTATATGAAGAGGCTGCTGCAACAGGAAATTTAGAAACGCCTATCGATCGCTATCAGGCAGGCAAGCGTGCCGGTATTAGTCCAAAGGGAGTGGATACGATATGTCGTTTGATTATCCAAGCTAATTTCGTAAGAAAAGTAGGGGAATCAGAAATTCATTTTACTCCGCATGGCATTAGTTTGGCTGAAAAATTGATAGCTGAATAAGGTCAATTTATCCTAAAGTGCCTCTAAAATTAATAAAAGCTAGTTTTGTAAGATTAAAGGGAATTCACCGATCCGACCAAAACTGCTAAATGCTTTAAGTCATAATTTCTTCGCTCTGAATCAAGTATAATAAGAAAATACTCGGTGAGAGCTTATTGATTATTATTACCTATTGCTTCTATTCTAATTTTACTTAAAAGTTCCAAAAGGGGGTTGTCGCCATTTTCAATATCAGTTTTGAGAGGAATTGCTTTAGAAAGATTAAAGGCAATCGGTGAAGATTTTATCGAGCTTGCTAATTCAATAGCATTTTTAATTGCCTTTTCTAAAGGAGTAGGGAAGTTACTTGTCATGCCACAGCTAGTCCAAACTGTAAATGTGTTAACAAGAACTTGAAGTTCAAGCAAAGCAGGAACATAATATTGAGTAAGATAGAATTTGTTTTTCTTGAGGAAATTTATAATTTTTTTGCTAACATTTTGAGCAACTATGGGAAATGTAACGCAATCTTTGCGTTTTCTTAAAACTTGTTCAGTCAGATCGTCAGGGCAATCAGCTTCAGCCCAACGGTGCAATGTATTATGAAAAATAATTGCTTTTGAGTTTGTTAATATTTTCATGGATTTACTTTTAAAAATTTATATAAAAAACATTATTGATCAAATTTTATAACAATAAGTTTATTAAATGTCAATATTTAAAAAATTAAATTATTTAATTGTAACCTTGTCATTATTTAAATTAGTCTGATGAATTGATTTATAGAATGGAAATTTGGATTAATTATAATAAAAATTAATAATTATTAAATAAAAAATTTGCTGGGAATGGTGTTTTTTTTTGTAGTTATATATGTATAAAAAATATTCTTCGACAAGGGATAAAAATGTGGGTTATTTTCTCATGATGCCACTATATTAGGTAGCATTCTTTGCTGTGTATAGTATGATTGTCCTGGTATTTGAATGATAGCCCCGCCTAGGCATACATCGCCATCGTAAAAGACAATAGATTGTCTGGGCGTGACTGCTCTTTGAGGGATGTCAAAATGTACATGTAGAGTTTCTCCATCGATTGCTGTGATTGTGCAATCCTGATCAGGCTGACGGTAACGCACTTTTGATTTGCAGCGATAAGGTAACTGATTAGAGAAGCTACCTTTTACCCAACTCACTTCAGTGGCGGTCAATTCATCACAAAAAAGGGATGGATGACGCAATCCTTGTTCGATATAAACAACATTTCTTAAAATATCTTTTCCTACTACAAACCAAGGTTCGCCAGGTCCACCAATGCCCATGCCTTTACGTTGTCCTGGTGTGTAATAGGCCACACCATCATGACGCCCAATGATTTTCCCGCTGAGGGTTTCAAAATTTCCAGGAGTATATGGAATGTATTGTTTTAGGAAAGATTTAAAATTGCGCTCGCCAATAAAACAAATGCCCGTGCTATCTTGCTTTTCACATGTCGCTAATTGATGCGTACGTGCAATTTCACGAAGTTCCTTTTTTTGCAGATGGCCGATAGGGAAGAGAACTTTACTAAGGGCATGTTGCCCCATTGTGTACAAGAAGTAGCTTTGATCTTTGCCCATATCGGAACCTTTAAGCAGTTCCCAAGATCCCTTGTATTCTCTATTTTGACAGTAATGACCGGTTGCTAAAAAGTCCCCGCCAATTTCTAAAGCCTTGGCTAAAAGTACTTTAAATTTAATTTCGCGGTTGCATAGGATATCAGGATTGGGTGTATATCCCTTTTTAAACTCATCAAGAAAGTGGGTGAAGACATTGTCCCAATATTCCTTAACAAAGTTTACAGAGTAGTAAGGAATATCCAATTGATCGCAGACGCGAATGACATCTTCGTATTCTAAGGAAGATTGGCAAACCCCATCGGCATTTTTTTCTTCCCAATTTTTCATAAACATACCAATCACATGATATCCTTGCTGTTTCAGCAATAAGGCTGTGACGCTAGAATCAACCCCTCCGGACATTCCTACTACAACGGTTTGTTTTGTCATTTTTCTAAACTCCCGTGGCAACAGGCTGAGGATCTATGGCGCGGTTATCTTTCTGTTTATCAGCATGTTCGATCAAGACAGCACAGCAGCTGTTTCCAAAAACATTCACTGTTGTACGGCACATATCTACTAAACGTTCAACTGCAAGTATTAAAGCAATTCCTTCAGCTGGCAGTCCAATCATAGTTAGTACGGTAACTATAGCAAATAAACTTGCTGAAGGGATGCCGGCAATCCCAAAGGACATCAGTATAATCATTAATAGTGTCGTGCATTGCAAGCTGATACTTAAAGGAAAATGATAGACTTGCGCGATAAAGAATACGGAGCAGCATATGTGTAAAGCGCTGCCTGGTGTATTGATTGAGGTGCCTAAAGGGACAGTGAATCCGCAGATGCGTGGTGATACATTGGCATTTTTTTCCAAGCAATCAAGAGTAACAGGCATTGTTGCTGCTGAAGAGCTTGTGGAAAAGGCTGTTAATAATGCGGGTGTCATTGCTTTAAAATGAGCCAATGGACTTACTCCCGCTATAACTTTTAGTAGAAGTGGAAAGATAATAAACATTTCGATCGCTAACCCTAAAAGAATGACTCCAAAAAAAGCTGCTGCAGAGGTTATCGATTCCAAGCCTGTGGTAGCAACAACTTTTGCTACAAGGAAAAATACGCCCACAGGCAAGGCTTTCATGATCATTTGGGTGATCTTCATCATGATTTGAAAAATGCCTTGGAAAAAAGAGATCACACTATCGGCAGCCGGTTTTTCAATTTTAGTCAGAAAAAAGCCAAAGAATATACAAAAAGCAATCAACCCTAGCATTTGTCCTTGTGCAGCAGCTGCTAAAATATTGGTAGGCACTAATCGTAGTAGTAATTGTTCTATTTTTTGAAAACCCTCTTCTCCCTTTTGACTTATAGTCTCTTGTAAAGGATTGCTCTCAAGAGAAGGACTCGCTAGTGTATCGTTTTGTCCACTCCCGGGCTGCAAGGTGACGATGAGTAAGTAGCCGACCAAAACAGCTATAAATGTGGTGCCGAGAAAACAAATAAATGTTTTCTTTCCCAACTTTTTAAAAGAGCTATCATTTCCCATGCGTGCTGTCCCCGTAATGATCGAAGAGCAGACGAGGGGGACGACTACTAGATTGAGGGCATTGAGAAATAGATTTCCGATAAGTCCGTAAAATTGAATTAATGGAATTCCTAACAGGGACATATCTCCAGTCACCACACCAGCTAAAATGGCAAGACCAAGGGCAGCAAGAACTTTAATAAGAATTGAATTTTTCATGATGTTGGGTGGTTATTTAAGGTTTTTGAAAATCGAACTAAGTCGAGATTTACTTTTAAAAAATTAATCAGGTTATTATAACAAATATTCTTAAGCTGTTCGTGTGATAATGTTAATTCCTTTTTCCATAAATCGATCACTTTTACATAAGCGCCAGCCTGATCAAAATCCGGAAAGAAAAGTTGTTCCGGTGATTTGCGATGTTCCATTGAAACATCATCTGGATAGAAGAAATCGGCCCCTAGGCAAATGCCTTCCGGATAACCTAATTGCAGGCTAAATTCAAGTTGCTTTGAAAAATTACTTATGGATTCGTGGCCGACAAAAGGACGGATAAAATTGAGTCCAATCACTCCTCTCCGTTTTAAAACTTCTTTTGCCAAATCAGTAGGTAGATTTCGAGGAACATTTGTAATCGTTCGAAAATTAGAATGGCTCGCTATTAAAGGCAACTGAAGGTTGTTTTGATCAAGATAATTTAAGATATCAAAAGCTAAGCGATCAGAGGCGTGACTAAAATCTAGCGCAATTCCATGCTCGCTAAGGTAATCAATTAAATGTTTACCATCATCTTTTAATCCTACTGATGTAAGAGCGCCACCACCAAAGCGATTTTCTGTATTCCATGTCAAGCTCACATATGCGCACTTTCCTGTTTTACGCTGCATGGTTGTAAAGCGATGAAGACCATCTTTCAAAGGTTCTTCTTCTTCACAAAAAGAGGAAGCATTTTCTATGGCGGGTAAAATGCCAATTTTGTTTGAGGTTTGCAATGTATTAAATTGGGAAGATTCTCTAATGAGTTCAAATACTTCTGAGTGTGAACTTAATATTTTTTTAAATGTTTCTGCTTGAGCCATTCCATTTTTTGAAGAACCAGGGGTTGTTTCTGCAAAAATAGCCATCATTTGAAATTTGACGTTGCCTTCTCTTAGCTGTGGAATTGAACAACGTGCAGGCAGGTCATAGGGTGAGCGTAAGTGACCTAGGCTGAGGTAACATAATAAATCGCAATGTAAGTCTGCTATAGGATATTGCGTCTTTGGCATAATAATCATAAGAAACCTTAAAGTTTGCTTTTTTTACTACCTCGTGGGGATTGCACATTTGATTGGTCGCAGGAGGAGTGGGGCCACTGCTTTTATACGTTTTGGAGGCTATGGGGAAAGGCAGGGCGGAGAGACGCGGAGGACTAAGTTGTTATAAGGGAGGAACGGTGTTCACCATTTCGGACATCGAACACCTCTCTGCGATCTGTGGTGGATTTTTTTTACCACAGAGATCACAGAGAGGTGTTCGATGTCCGAAATAGTGAACAAGGCCGAGATATCAACCGTTCCAATTACTATATAAGTTTAACAGCTTCCTCGGCGCCTCTGCGTTTCTCTCCGCCTCTGCGTTCCCCCTGAGCCTCCAAAACGTATAAAAGCGGCGGCCCCACTCTCTCCTGCGATCAATCAACTTCGGCCCTCACGTTAGTTCAATTGTGCAATCCCATGCTCACGTGAGCAATAAAATAATACTACAATTTGCATATTGCTGTCTTTATAAAATTGATTTGTTCTCTTTTGGCATTGCATAGATGTCCATACTTTGATACAAGAAATCCCCAAAAGATTTTAACTTTGGCTCTGATTTTATCGTTGTATTGATGGCCAGTTAATTAATCTGAAGAGGGTGTGCAGCTATGTATTCAAATTTTTTCCTACTCATGCTAATGCTTATTCTGATGACCATTGGCTCTGAAAATGAAACGTCACTAGTACTTTCCAATCAGCCCATTCTTGCCTCTTGCATAGTGCTCGTGCTTTATATTTTTACAATAGGGTTAATTTCATCGCAAAATATACGATTGGGACGAATAGCGTTACAGAATCAAAATAAACTATCGATTCTAGCAAATGTGGAATTAGCACTCTTTTTTATCGCATATTATTTTATTTTGGGAATACCAAGTAGATTTGCATTTCAAAATTTTCTTTTTGCCGGAACTTTTTCAATTATCATATCTATCTTGCTTTATTTGGGAGGATTGGCCGCATTTTATCATTCTCAAAATAGATTGCGTTATGGAGAGCGCATTGCTTTTATAAACACAAAATTGCAGATAAGTTTATTAATCCCATTTTTCCTCCCATTTCTGATATATAAATTTTTAAGTGATTTAGCAATGCTAATACCATGGGATCGTATACTGCAAATTACTGGTATAGCAGAGAATAGCTACGAAGAAACATATCTCATTCTCCTTGCTGGTTTTGTATTTATAGCTATCCTATTGATTGTCATGCCACTAGCTATTGTATACTTTTGGAAATGTAATGATTTAGAAGAATCGACATTAAAAAATAGATTGATTGTCTTATGCCAAAAAGCTAAATTCAAATATGCCGGGTTAAAAACTTGGGAGGTGATGCAGGACTCAATGACTGCTGCTATAATCGGTGTTTGGGGGCGCTTTAGATATGTGATGTTTACCCCCGGTTTGTTGCAAAAATTATCTCCTAATGCCATTGAAGCTGTGTTGGCGCATGAAATAGGACACAGTAAAAATAGACATTTGCTAATTTATCCGTTTATTGTAAGTGGTATCTTCATTGCCAGTAGTTTTTTAGCTTCTATGATTTATGCGCAGATGATGTCTGTATTGGAAAATCATCTTGTGCTTTCAATACAAGTTTGGAACCTTTTAAATGCCTTGATGTTTTTTATTTTTTTTGCTTTGATATTAGGGATATTATTTAGGCTGGTGTTTGGTTATTATACGCGTTTATTTGAAAGACAGGCTGACTTATATATTTTTGAGTTAGGTATCCCGTCAGCAAATCTGATTGAAGCCTTAAATGAATTAGCTATTGCCTCAGGCCATATTCATGATGTTCCCAATTGGCATCATTATAGCATTCGGCAAAGGATTAATTTTTTGATCAATGCAGAAAATAGCATTTCTGTTATTAATAGCCATCACAGAAAGGTGATGCTTAGCCTTATGGCTTATTTTATATGTTTAGCATGTCTTATATATATTATTTTTTTTAATCATTAAGGATGTTTTATGCCAACTTCCACTACTGTTGCGGAGCTTAATGTCTTACAAGAAGCTTTTGAGAGAAATAAAAAATCTGCTTTTAAGGATTATTATACTTTTCTCAAGTTTCAGAGTATTAGCTCTGAACCAGTCTATAAGGAACAGGTTCTAGCTTGTGCCGATTGGGTAGCAGACTATTTAAAGCCTATAGGTTTTGAGGTTGAGAAATGGCAAACAAGTGGACATCCTACAATTTTTGCAAATTATAATCTTGCAGGCCCCGAACAACCCACTCTTCTTATTTACAATCACTACGATGTGCAACCTGTCGATCCATTAGAATTATGGAAAACTCCTCCTTTTCAACCCACTTTACGTAATGGTCAGGTTTTCGCTAGGGGAGCCCAAGACAATAAAGGTCAATGCTTCTATGTACTTTTTGCTTTAAAAACTCTGATGGAACTTTATGGGAAATTTCCTATAAATATTAAGTTATGCATCGAAGGGGAAGAGGAATGTGGCAGTGCTGGATTATCAGGAATTTTGGCACAAAAGAAAAGCGAGTTGAAAGCTGACTACTTAGCTATTGTCGACCTGGATTTCCCTAAACCTAATAAACCTGTAGTCACACTGGGGATACGAGGGATGGTTGCAATGGATGTTGAGATTACTGGATCTCGAACAGATCTACACTCAGGATCTCATGGAGGCCTGGCCTACAATCCGATCCATGCTCTGACAGAATTGCTTTCAAAAGTGCGCGATTCTTCAGGAAAAATAACCATTCCGGGATTTTACGACGAAGTTAAAGCAGTATCTTCTGAAGAAAAAAAACATATTAGATCGAATTTTGATCCTGATGATTATTTTGCCACATTTGGCACAAAAGCGACTGGCGGGGAGCAAGATTTTTCGCCTTTAGAGAGAAATTGGATCAGGCCCACTTTTGAAATTAATGGCATTAATGGCGGATATTCAGGGGCAGGTTTTAAGACAATTATACCGGCCAAAGCAAGTGCAAAAGTGTCTTGCCGCTTGGTCCCTAATCAGGAACCTCAAAAAATTGGTAAGTTGGTTGCAGAATATTTAGAATCCCATGCTCCAGAAGGTACTAAAGTAAAAGTTCATGTGCACCAGGGGGGAGGTAATGCTGTACGTTCAAATATTCATTCAAAAGCAGTTAAAGCTTTTGCAGATGCTTATGGGGAGATATTTCAAGTTCCTTGCGAATACGTGTATTCCGGAGCGTCGATACCTATAATTGCAAAACTTGCTGCAACCTCAGGGGCAGAAGTGGCCATGGTTGGGTTGGGCTTGCCTGATGATGGAATTCATGCTCCAAATGAACATTTTGGGCTCGATCGTATAGAAAATGGTTTTCTGTCGATCGCTCGCGCGATTCAACTTTTGAAAAATGGTTAAATTAATGGGTGGGATAATGAAAATTGACAGCTCTGCTTTTAAGAACGGGGAATTCATTCCTGAAAAATACAGTTATGAAGGAACAAACGTCTCCCCACCACTGGCATTTCATAGTGTTCCTAAAGGAACGAAAAGTTTTGCTTTGATTGTAGATGATCCAGATGCTCCAATGGGAACGTTTGTGCATTGGCTTGCGTGGAATATTCCTGCAGAAATTAAAGGTTTACCTGAAGGCGTGGTTTTAGCTGAGCAAGGCAAAAATGGATATAAAAATGTCCGTTATGGCGGGCCGTGCCCACCTCCGGGTGCACCTCATCGTTATTTTTTCAAGTTATACGCGCTAGATAGTTTATTAACTCTGCCGCAAGGCGCTTTAAAATCTAAGATTGAAAAAGCGATGGAAGGGCATATTCTTGCAAAAGCAGAGCTTGTCGGGCTTTTTCAAAAGCATAACCTTGAAAAATGATGATTTTCATTGTAAAAAAGGCTTTTTTATCCACTTTCGGCAGAAAGTGCTGCCGACTTTACGAGCTCTCCATAGTAGCATCTAGCTAAAATTCAAGTTGCGTCAAAAACCATTTAAGTTAAGGAGCCTTTAGCAATATGGTTAGTAGAGCCGCACTTTCAATGTTCAGGGCAATTTTTAAGCTACCCAGGCCTGCAGTTGCTCTTACAGAGCTGCCTTTCGCCTGGGCTAGTTTAGAGCCGCACTGGAGAGGATGACAAAAAATAGAAGGAAATAGTTATTGGTATTTGGCGAAGCCCCTGGAGTGCTCGGCTCTGCCGCGCCCTTTAATTCAGGAGATCAGCTTAAGCGCCTTAGTAACGCTTTCAAGATAGAATTGACAGCACCCTAGTATGTAGCTTGACGAGGAAAAAGCTAAAAAAACTTTATTTCAAAATCATTGTATCCCGCTTCAACAGACCTCCTGAATTGAAGGGCGCGGCAGAGCCGAGCACTCCAGGGGCTTCGCCAAACGCAAATTATTTGTTTCTGCTATTTTCTGTCAGCCTCGGAAGTGCGGCTCAACAAATTTAAAAAATATTAAATTGGAAATTTTAACTAAGGAATAGTATAACTCATTTCCAATCCCAAACATTGCCATCACCTTAGTTGTGTCTCGGTAACGATCAGGTGATAATAGAGAAGTGTGGTAATCGTCTTGGCATCGATAATAATTCCCTTTTTGATCATCTCTAAGGCTTGTTTCCAGGTAATTAACTCAACGACTATTTTTTCTGACTCCTCTAGGGCTTGACCCACGAAAACAAGATCATTGGCTACAAAAGCATACATGGCCTCATTACAAATGCCAGGGCTAGTGTAAAATGAAGAGAGGGGTTGGATGGATTTAGCCTGATAACCTGTTTCTTCGATAAGTTCTCGGCTGGCAGTGTTGATTGGAGATTCATCTCTATCTAAAGTACCGGCTGGCAATTCCCATAATTCCTTACCTACGGCGAATCGTTCATTTCTAATCATAACAATATGTGTGTCATCAAGAATGGGTAAAATAACGACTGCACCAGGGTGAACTACGACATCTCTTTCGAGGGTGGTGTCATTTTTTCCTGGGATCTTGATTGTACGTACATCAAAACGCACCCCTTGAAACGCTAGTTTGCCTTCTTGAAAGGTAGGTGTGAGAAATTTTTCGCCAGGTAATGTATCCATGTTACTCACGCTTTACTTATATACAATTTATTCACTATCTATATAAACATTTCTAGCCAACCAAAACACCCTGGAGGAAGACAGCCTCATCTTAAAGTTATGAAACGCACATTACAAGTAAAAATGCACAAAATGGAATAACAAGAGTGTTAAAACTGTTACTTTTAAAGGGTGTAGTAGGTCACTACCGTTATATGACGCTTATGCGGATTCCACTGAGCATCAAACCCCCAATCAAGATCAGGGGATATTTCGGATCCGTATTTGGTAACAGCATTATTAAAATTTCCAAGTTTCCCAGGGATTTTTGTTTTTACTAAAGTTCTCACTTCGTCAATTTAGAGCTAGCGTCGCTGATTAAATTTCAGAAACTTTGATTTTTGAATTTTTTACCATTTTTAAGTTCTAGTACGCCTCGTTTGGTAGAGTCGATATAAACATGTTTTATGTAATTCAAGGGATTAAGTACATCTAAACGAACTGCTTTAGAAAAAATTGGGTTAAAGTTTATTCTAAATCGCCATTTAATTATTAAATATAATTTTGACGAGCAAGTTGCGAAAGAGAGTTTTGGCATTCCATCTGAAGGAAGCCAATTAATCAGTTTACCTCGCCTTTTAAGCCATAATTATAGCAAGTGATTGTTAAAGAGTATAAAAATTAGATAAATTTTTTACGTAAAGATAAAATAATAACATATTTAATATTTATAAAATATTTATACAATATTTATGAAATCTTTATGAAATCTTTATCTTTAAATTTTAGTATTAATGCTTATTTAATTAAATCGTTATTAAATAAATCTTCTATAAAATTAAAAAAAGGTGAAATTAAAATGTCAGTTCAAGAAAGCAGAAATTTAGAGAGTATAGGTTTTATCAATCATGCCCATATGGCCTTTACTTCAGATCCAGAAGGATTTTCAGGAAAAAATTATAATCAAAATTCACTTGAAAAAGTAGGTGGAATGCTTAATTGGTGCGTTACAACGCTGCCAAAAAAAGCATGGCATGCCCTTCATAATCCTAAAGTACTGACAGTCGCATTTACTGCGCTAGCTCTGCTAACAGTCCAATTTACTTTCTATCCAACAGCAACTTATTTGGCGACTAAAGCAATTTGCATCTTTATTGCCACTCATATTCCAGCTTATGCTGTTAAAATATCGGCCTATGTATTTATCCAAATGAATGTTTTAGGGTTTGGTTTGAAGGCGCTTGGACGCTTTAGCAATGAAGAGCTCATGAATAATTGGTATAATAAGCCGGAGAATCATAATGTCAATTCCATCTAATTCTACACCTCTAAAACTTTTCTCTTTTGCTTTTGCAAAGGGGTTTCGTGATATCGAGACCCAAGATGAGTTTCAGTGGAAAAAAAATAGGTGCGAGCAGTTAGGGAGTGCTTTAAGATGGGGTGTCGGTAGTTTAGCGGACACCCTGCTTAAGGAGATAAGGAACCCTGTTATGATTGTGGGCTTAACTTCACTTGCCCTTTTAGCTGTGACAGTTGCCTTTTATCCTGGAACGGTGCTTACAATCACAGCAAAAGTTTTTCCACTTGCTTTAAAACTGAAACCATGGATGGTCAAAATGGCTCTTTATATACTCATGCAGACAACAGTTGCTGGGGTTGGCATAAGAGCCTATGGCAGACTTTCTAACAAACTGCTAGTTCAAAATTGGCAGCAAGGACGTTTAGAGGCAGTATATCCCGGAGAAAAAAAACGTTATTAAATAAAAACGGCATCCTCAGAATTATTTATACACAATTTAATATGCCTTTGGCGAAGCTCCTGGAGTGCTCAGATTTTCCGAGCCCTTTAATTCAGCAAATTACTATAAGCTAAATTGCTAGTTGCAACAGAATTAAAACCCGCGTGATATGATACACTTATACATTGCTAAAAGGCTCTTTAGTCAAATTACTTTCTTCTGCAACTTGTACTTAAGTTTTGAAAGATTTCGCTGAATTAAAGGGCTCGGAAGATCCGAGCACTCCAGGGCTTCGCAGGCACTATAAGGTTCTTTTTAGTAAGATGCTTTCTGCTGCAACCAGCATTTTTAGCTTGGGGTAATTCGCTGAATTAAAGGGTCCGGATTTAGCAAGATTAACCAACCTACTACAATAGTCTTTGCTGCAAAAAATAATTTGCAATTTTCACTTTAAGTTGTATTTAAAATTTTTATATGTTGTTTCCATCCTTTTTTTCCTTTTGACAAATAAGTAAAAATGTGTAATTTTTTAACCCTCGGACTTCTTCCCTTCCCTCAAATTAGGATGTTTTTTAAGCTTATGAACAGCAATAAAGTTATTTTAAAATCTGGCAAAGATAAAGCCATTCGCAATCGGCATCACTGGATTTTTTCCGGTGCGGTAGATAAAATGCCTGAATTCAGTAATGGCACTTGCTTGCCGGTTTATAGTAGTGATGAATTTTTGTTGGGATGGGGCTATTTCAATCGAAAAGCTAAGATTATTGGTCGAATGCTTTCATTCGACGAAACCTTGCCGCAAGCAGCCATTCGAATGCATTTGGAAGCAGCTCTCGCTCTGCGAAAGATTCTATTCAAAGAAAACAATACCACTGCCTATCGATTAGTTAACGGTGAAGGTGATTTATTGCCAGGGTTGATCGTTGACAAATATAATGACGTATTAGTTGTGCAAATTTCAACACAAGGTATGGATCTATTGCGCACCTATATTGTTGAACTGTTGGTTGAACTGATGCAACCACGTTGCATTTTTGAAAGATCGCAGTTGCCTTCAAGGAAAGAAGAAGGCTTGCAAGATGTGCAAGGCGTGCTTTTCGGTGAAGTTCCTTCTAAAGAAATTGAAGTTTTGGAGAATGGATTGCGGTTCAATGTTTCCGTTATTCAAGGACAAAAAACGGGCTTTTTTATTGATCATCGCGAGATGCGGGAATCTGTTCGCAATTATTCCAAAGGGCGCCGCGTGTTAAATTGTTTTGCTTATACTGGTGGTTTTAGCATTTATGCAGCGGCAGGTGGGGCAACATCAGTTGACTCGGTAGATATTTCAAAAGCTGCTATGGTAGCTGCTGAAGAAAACATGTCATTAAATGGATTTTCAAGTAATCCTAATCAATTTATTACTGCAGATGTCTTTCAATTTTTGAGAGAAAACCCAATCGATTACGATTTGGTTATTCTAGATCCTCCAGCTTTTGCCAAAAGGCAGAAAGACATTGTTGCAGCTTGTCGCGGTTATAAAGATATAAACCGCATTGCTTTGCAAAAAATGCCAAAAAAATCCTTCCTGCTTACGAGCTCTTGCTCATACCATGTCGATGAAAACTTATTCCAAACTGTTATTTTTCAGGCAGCTGTTGAAGCAAAACGCGTTGTAAAAATTATCGGTCGCCACCGCATGGCCGCTGATCATCCAATTAATGTTTGTCATCCAGAAAGCGATTATTTAAAAAGTTTGTTTTTATACGTTGAATAATCAATTGGCGGTGCAAAGCATGATTGCTTGAGCGGACGACTTTCCCAGTTAAGGGGGTAAGGTAATTGACTAAGTGCTTGCAAATGTTTACAATCTTACTCTTACTCTTTCGGGTCCAAAGGCTTTGTCTTTAATTAATTATCGGAAATTATTATCATGCACATTGAAATTGCTGAGCGTCTTAAGCCTTTTTTTCATGCCCCTGGAATTTTCTTTATTTTACCAGGTACTAGCTATCGATTTCAGATATTCCCAACTTGCATTAAGGTAGAAGATCTATCTGATGTTAGCCCGACACTTATTTTTCAATTGAATATGGATGTACAGGGTCCTTTAGATCAATTTACGGTGGAGCAAGATCTAGAAAAAGGGGTAATTCGGGTTTGGGAAATGTTGCCTACAGGTCTTTTTCGCTTTCATTTAAAAACTTTGACTGAAAAACCTGGTGTGGGGATGACAATAGAAAAAGCGCCGAAAGAAGGCATTCCTTTTCAATGCACCGGTATTTGGTCATCCAAGAACTCTCAACCTTTGCAAGCTGGTCAACATCGGCTATTTTCCCCTTGCGTAGATGACGATAAAAATGATTTGGAATACAAAATTCCCTTGATCGATAGGTTATCTCTTGGCAACCATAAATCCCAAGACTGGGAATTGATGCGCCGTCGTCGCAACTTCGCTGAAATTTTCCCCATATGGCATCGACTTGGTCAACTTGTGCCAAATCAAGCAGGTAATAGCCAAGCGGGAACACTAAGTTTATTTGAAAATTGTCAAGCAGCCATTACAGCAAATTCTCCAGAACACATTTTGGCACAATTTGAAAAGATTTTCTTGGCAGGATTTGATCTTGGACTCTCTCCGCGGCTCATAGATACTGATTTTCAGGGCATTTTGCCAAATGTAGATATTGCTGCAATTGAAAAAGTCTCCCCCTTGCAATTGCTCACTCAAGGTGCAGAATTAATTCGTTCATTATTTATTCAATGTCATAAAGATTCAATTGTCTTGTTGCCTACTTGTCCACCCTCATTTCATTGTGGTCGATTAATTAATGTCGATTGCAGCGGCTTAGGAATTTTGAGCATGGAGTGGACAAAAAAAGCCATGCGCTGTATGAGTTTCATGGCGGCGTCCTCGCAAACCATTGCTATTTCAGCGCGCGATGGACAGATCCGCTGCCGCATCCGTCAATCGTCCAAAGACCCAGGCTCTCCTTACGAGCTAGGTTCTGCGATTAACGTGATTGCAGGGCAACACTACTGGTTTGATAATTTTGTATCGTGAAAGGCAGATGAGAGGATCAGAAGATGATAAAAGTGAAATTCAACCAAAGTACTTCTGAAAAAATCGCCCAGCTGAAGCATGGCGATAGTTTTGATCCTCACACGATTTTGGGATTGCATGAAACGGAAGATGGGAACAAAGTTATTCGATTGTGGCGCCCAGGAGCGATGCAAGTTTTTCTTGAAGTTTTCGGCAACATTGTTGAAGCCTCTAAAGTCTATGAAACTGGAGTTTTCGAATATGTCGTACCTGCAACAATATTGGCAATTGATTATAGGGTTTACCATCAAAGTGGTTTACTTGCGCATGATCCCTATTCCTTTTTACCCACATTTGGCGAATTAGATCAATACCTCTTAGGGACTGGAGTGCATTATGAACTTTATCATGTGCTGGGAGGTCGTTTAAGCACTCAAAATGGAATCGCAGGGGTTAAATTCGCTGTGTGGGCGCCTGCAGCAAAATGCGTTTCGCTTGTGGCAGACTTTAATCATTGGAATGGTCGCCTTAATCCCATGCGCAGTATGGGACAATCAGGGGTATGGGAAATTTTCATCCCTGGATTGAACGAAGGTGAAAAATACAAATTCGAGATTAAGACCCAAAATGGCGATATTCTAGTTAAGAGTGACCCTTTAGCCTATTCAAGTCAGATGCGCCCTTCTACAGCTTCCATGGTGGCGGATGTCGATTCTTTTCAATGGCAAGATGCTGCTTGGATCGAAAAACGCATTCAAAACAAGCACAAGCCGCAGCCGCTTAATATTTATGAAGTTCATTTGGGCTCATGGAGAAAACGGGAAGGCCATTTTTTAAATTATCGCGAAGCAGCTCAAGAACTGGCAAGCTACTGTGTCGCCATGGGTTTTACTCATGTTGAATTGATGCCTGTACAAGAACATCCTTTGGATGAATCTTGGGGCTACCAAGTTTCGGGATTCTATGCCGTAACCAGTCGTTTTGGAACTCCTGAAGATTTTCAATGGTTTGTTAATCACCTCCATAGCAAGGGTTTAGGAGTGATTTTGGATTGGGTGCCTGGACATTTTCCTACTGATAACTTTTCGTTAGGTCGCTTTGATGGCACCTGTTTGTATGAGCATGAAGATCCGCGCCAAGGCTTTCACCCACATTGGGGGACATATATATTCAATTTTGGGCGACGAGAAGTTGCTAATTTTTTGATTGCAAATGCTTTATTTTGGTTCGATCGCATGCATGTGGATGGGTTGCGGGTGGATGCAGTTGCTTCGATGTTGTATTTGGATTACGGGCGCGAAGCAGGGGAGTGGATACCAAATCAGCATGGTGGCAAAGAAAATTTAGAAGCTATCGAATTCTTCAAGCATCTTAATTCCATTGTTCATCAACATTTTCCTGGCGTGCTAACGATTGCTGAAGAGTCTACCTCATTTTCCGGCGTTTCTCATTCTGTTGAGCATGGGGGATTGGGGTTTGATATGAAATGGAATATGGGGTGGATGAATGATACCCTACGCTATTTTAACACGGATATGCTGTATCGTCGCTACCATCATCATGACTTGACTTTTGGGTTGCTATACGCATTTTCTGAGAAATTTGTCTTGGTGTTGTCTCACGATGAAGTTGTACACGGTAAAAAAAGTATCATCAGCAAAATGCCTGGTGATGTATGGCAAAAATTTGCAAATCTGCGTTTAATTTATAGCTACATGATATGTCAGCCCGGTAAAAAGCTTTTGTTTATGGGGGCTGAAATTGGGCAATGGAATGAGTGGCAGTGCAAAGGCGAAATTGAATGGTTTTTATTACAATTTCCTATTCACAATGGACTCCACACCATGATTAGGGAAATGAATTATTTGTATCTCGAAAATGGTTGTTTTTGGGAAAAAGATTTCGATCATACTGGGTTTGAATGGATAGATTTCTCTGATGATAGAAATAGTGTTGTTTCATACATCAGAAAAGGGCATGAGGGGAAACTTTTATGCATTCATAATTTCACACCTACTTACTTGCCGAATTACTACGTGCGTATTCGCGGCTTAACTTCAATCAAAGAAATTTTTTCTTCAGATGCAGAAAAATATGGAG
>JACDGH010000008.1:0-7682 GCA_013815395.1 Parachlamydiaceae bacterium | reverse complement strand
GAATATAAGAATGCATTAACCTGCCAAAAAGTATATCATAATATAACTTTATATTTTTGGCATGGTTTCAAATATATTGTTTTTCAGAACAATGTTCCATCTTTTTTGCTCATTTTTCTTTCATTGTGTACCCCATACAAGCCGGCAACAAGCATAGCGAGTGCTGAGTGGTATGGGTAAATACATCTCGCGAATATATGAAATTTATTTAAATCTTAATAAATAATTTATTATGCCTTAACAAATTCTTGCTATACTGTCTTTATAAAGCAACTGCTTTAGAGTTTTTAATAGATATCAACAATTAAAAAGGAGTTTAATATTATGACAGTTAATAATTCAACAATCGATCCAACAAGTTTTACGCCGTTGGCTCATACAAAAAATCAAGCTAATACTAAAGTATTACCACTAAAGTCCGATCAAGTCCCTGCATCATTTGCTGGCCAAGCCTTACTTTTTGCCGCAAGATCGAATTTATTAAATCCTCCAAATAGAGGACAAGGTCGCATTTCTAGATATATTGGAAAGCCGATTCGAGCCCTTGCACGTCTTGTGTATGTGCTAGTTGTACCTTTGCTCTGCTCAATACCAGGAATTGTATATCATGGGTTTGCAGCGGCCGGCCAAGGCATTCAATCAACGCGTTTAGAGGACAAAACCTCGAAAGCTAATTTAAAACAAAATGCTTTATTCCATCTTCATGCATTTGGAGTTGACTTTATTACTGCTGGCACACTTGGATTAATGGCTCCTATTCCTATGGGAAATACTCCTTCTGTTGGCTTCATGGGTAATTCAAAAATAATAGCAGAGGTTACATCATCATATTTTGTTCATAAAGATGCAATATACAATGAGCTCAAAGCTAAGGCGCTTTAAACGCTAATATAAATAAAAGTAATAAAAAATATTTAATACATAATCGCTCAGATCTCAAGCTTGCGGAGGGTTTGATAAGTTAAGATAATTATAAATAAACGACACAAACAATATCCTAGGAAACATTTGTGTCTTTTGTTTATACTTACATTCGATTTTTGACTGACCCGTGGCTTTAAAAGTTAGATAATGCCCAGTACAAAACCTTGTTGCCGTTAGGCCGCCAATATCTGTTGCAAAGCATCAGTAATAGCGGCCCACCGGCAACAAGGTTTTTGTACAAATGGCGGTCACCTTATACATTCTGGACTACATTATAATGGAAAAACTCATGTCATTTCAAGATTATGAAAATCTTTGCAAAGAAGTTTGGCGCCACAATTGCAGATATTTTGCTGAAAATGCTCCTGTGATCACAGACGAGGCTTATGATCACCTGATCGCGCAACTGAAGGCTATCGAAAAGGAACATCCTGAATGGATTTCATCCTCTTCTCCCACACAACGCGTGGGTGAAATATTGACTCAAGGCTTTGAAACGGTTAATCATGCCTTTCCAATGTTATCGTTAGCCAACACTTATAGCAAAGAAGAGATTGAAGAATTCATTAAACGCATGCAGAAGCATGCTGAACATCGTAAATTAGCCTTTTCGTGCGAGCTTAAGATGGATGGGATCGCGATATCGGCTCTATATCAAAATGGTGTTTTTGTGCGTGGCGTTACTCGGGGCGATGGACGTAGCGGCGATGACATTACTTCCAATTTGAGGACTATTGAGGCGCTGCCTTTAAGGTTATATGGCGATAACGTGCCTGAGATCTTAGAGGTCCGAGGTGAGGTGTTTATGAAGCACGCCGTGTTCAAACAGCTGAATGAGGAAAAACTAGAGGCCGGTGAGGACTTATGGGCTAATCCTCGTAATGCAGCCGCGGGCTCGCTAAAATTACTTAATCCCAAGGAAGTGGCAAAGAGAAAGCTCTCGGTGGTTTTTTATGGGACAGCTGAAAATTCTACTATCACAGTTAGTAGTCAATATATAGTCCATGATTATCTTAAAGACCTGGGATTGCCGATATTAGAGTGCCATGCTCGGGCTGAAACGCTTGATGAGGTATGGTCTTTTATAGAAAAAGTTCACAAATTGCGTACAAAGCTTTCTTATGACATCGATGGCGTAGTGATTAAAGTTGATGAACTTAATCAGCAACGGCAGTTAGGGAATACCGGAAAGAATCCTCGTTGGGCAATTGCTTATAAATTTGCAGCTGAGCAAGCAACAACTACTATTTTAGGCATTACTGTACAGGTAGGGCGAACAGGAACATTGACACCTGTGGCTGAGCTTCAACCAGTGTTTCTTGCTGGCAGCACGATCGCCCGCGCTACCCTGCATAATGAAGAAGAAATTGTTCGCAAAGATATTCGCGTTGGAGATATCGCCATTATTGAGAAAGGGGGAGATGTCATCCCAAAGGTTGTTGAAATCAAGCCTGAAATGCGCACGACCCACAGTGCCCCTTGGAAAATGCCTGAAACATGTCCTAGCTGCGGATCGATTGTCGTACGAATTCCTGGAGAAGTAGCGGTGCGCTGTCAAAATAGCGAAGAATGCCCTGAACAGCAATTGCGAAAGATAATGTATTTTTCGGGCAAGGCTGCTATGGATATTGAAAATATGGGGGAAAAAGTTATAGAGCAGCTTGTCAAACGCGGATTTGTCAAGCGTCCATCCGATATTTTCCGATTGACAGAGGAGCAGCTCTATCAACTAGAGGGATTTAAAGAGAAGTCGGTAAAAAACCTGATTGCGAGCATTCAAAAATCTCGTGATGTCTCGCTAGATCGCTTTATTATGGCATTGGGAATTAAGTATGTGGGCACTGGTACGGCTGAAATGTTAGCAAATAAAGCGGGTAATATCGAAACATTAGGGCAATTGACGTTTGATGAATTGATTAGCATTGAAGGGGTGGGGGACAAGGTTGCTAATTCAGTGCAGGAGTTTTTTGCAGATCCTTATAATGCAGAAGAAGTTCAATATTTATTAGCTAATGGTGTCGCCCCACGGCACAAAGAGGTGAAGGTTTATGCCGGTCACGAATTCAATGGGAAGATTTTTGTTTTAACTGGAACTTTGCATGGATTTACTCGTGCCTCAGTAGCGACAATGATTAAAGAGCGTGGGGGTAAAGTATCAGAATCTGTTAGCAAAAAAACAGATTTTGTTCTAGCAGGGGATGATCCCGGATCAAAACTTGAAAAAGCTCAGTCTTTGGGTGTTAAGGTGTTAAGCGAGAAAGAATTCGAGGTTATGTTATAAAAAGGACGAAAAGGACTTAAAGGACGTAAATTTATGTCCTTTTTGTCCTTATCGTGTTTTAAGCCTTCTTTAAATACTTCCTAACAATGTTTGATGGCTATAGCTGTGAATCTTTATTTTTTGCAGACTTCCAATAAGACTTTCGTCTCCAGGAAAAAGTACATTTTTCCAACATCTGGTCCTGCCTTTCAGAAGAGAGCTATCTTTGAAATTAACTTTTTCAACTAAAACTTCTACTTCCGTTCCTAAAAATGCCTGACGTTGTCTTGTACAAATTTCTTCCTGTAATTGCATCAGTCTTTGAAGGCGGTCCTGTTTGACATCCTCGGTAATATCATCCTGCCAGCGCATGGCAGGTGTGCCTTTACGAGGACTGTATGTATAAATATAAGCCACAGAGAATTCAAGCTGTTTAAGCCTTTCATAAGTCTGCATGAACTCATCCTCTGTCTCGGAAGGAAAGCCTACGATGATATCTGTTCCAAGGGTTACATTTGGAACTAATTCGCGAAGCATCTGCACTTTTTCTAAATACTGTTCAACAGTATATATACGATGCATTTTCTTTAAGATGCGATTGGATCCTGCTTGCATTGGGAAGTGCACGAATTCGCATAACGATTTTAAATCGCGGATCGCAAGCATTAACTCTCTAGTTATATCTACCGGATGACTGGTCATGAATCGCACTCTTTCCAATCCGGGAATTTTATCGATGCGATACAAAAGATCATGGAAATGGCAGTTCCATTCCGGCTTATCATTTCCATAGCTGTTTACATTTTGTCCGAGCAAAGTGATTTCTTTGTAACCATTGTTAACTAAATGGCGACATTCCTCGATAATGCTGTCAGGATCGCGCGAAACCTCGGGACCGCGTGTGTAGGGCACAACACAATAGGTGCAGTATTTATCGCAACCGCGGATGATAGAAACATGTGCTTTAACTTTGTCATCTCGTTTAGCATTAATGTAATCGAGTTCAAATTGGAAATGATCGTCAGTTCTGATGGATTGTTTGCCGGTTGATAAAACCTCATCAAGAATATTATTTAAATCATGAATGTTGTTGGTGCCCATTACAAAATCAATATGGGGAAGTTTATCAAATAATGATTCTTTTTTGGCGTTAGCCATGCATCCTGTCACACCGATAATGGGTCGATGGTTTTGATTTTTTCCCAAAAGGTTGATTTTACCCATGGCTTTTCTTTCTGCTAAATCCCGAATGGAGCAAGTATTGAATATGAGCAGATCGGCGGCATTTTCATCTTCAACACGTGTTAATCCACGGTTAATTAGCTGGCCGATCATGATCTCGCTATCCAATTCATTCATTTGGCAACCATAGGTGCGCACAAAAAAAGTATCTAATTTTCGCATAAAAATCCTTAAAAGAAAACAACGGGTATTGCAGGAAGTCGAATGGGTATTTTTTAACCCAGATTCATACAGATTCAGCTGATGTGGTCACACAGTATTTAATTTGTCACTACTCAGCTAAACTTTGGATCGATTATATTTTAAAACAAGGATAAATAGAAATAAAAAATGGTTCTTCAGGAGATTTGGGGCTGAGGTGGGAGAAAAGTAATATCAGTAATTGGGTTGATGGACGATAGGGATGAACACGCCTCATGTTTTAATGCCGTCCATTTCGTCCCGCTTTTTATACGTTTTATAGGCCTAGGGGGGAACGCAGAGTTTCCATGAGTTTCTAAAACGCATAAAAGCGGGATGAAATGGGCTGGCCCTATCATGCCATTAAGGTTAAATTTCCGTGGTCACAAACATTTCTTTAAGAGGGTAGGGTATGTATAAATCGCGTATGCGATTAATCCGCTTTAATAGGTCCGGATGGGCGTAGTTGACAAAACGATGGGCTTTAAAATTAAGCAATGTTCGAGAAATCTTCAACTGTAAATTAGCAGCCTCTTTAGGCGTGTTGCCAAATTTAACAGGCATTCCATTCGGCCCCCTACCCTTATTTGATAGACTTAAGGAAGCTAAGTCAACGTGGGTGAGCAACTCCTGTCGAGCATGACTAGACCAGTGTAAAAATGTGGTTTGATTGACGATAGATGCCAGGCATAGCGCTAATCTTTTTCCTTCTATCTCTTTTGAAAAAGAGTTAGGATCAGGCATGATTTTCGGAATGGACGAAAGCTTTCGATTCAAACTTTCCGACCATTCAAAAATTTCATTTTTGAATGGAACGATCTTATCCCAATTATCGCAAATGAAACTGGAGAAGTAATTCAAAAGAGTCTCATAATGAACTTTGCCGACGATAGCACGATGGTGGGTTTTTGAAATAGGTTCTATAGGTTTGTAATTTAAAAAATCGCTCTTTTCTATCATATATCTAATAATTAGTTCAGCAACTGACCTATCTGATAAAGCCGACAATTCAATAACACTGCCTTTTCCAAAAATAATACCATTGCCTCCCAACCAATTAATAAATTCTAAATTTTCTAAATAACGAGCTGTAACCGCATATAAAGGGTTTTCTTTGGAAATGGCTGTCAAAAATGTATGCGCAAAGATTCCCGGTAGGAGATGACCTTCGGCAAGGTGAATTTCAGCCTCTCCCTTGATGGCAAACGAAGAGCGAGCCATATAGATTGCCAATTTTAATTCATCTGGGGTGGTTTGATCAGGAAGAATAATTTGCTCCTTCTCGCCTCTAAATTGAACTTTAATAGACTCAATTGTGAGAGTTTCCTGTTCCTTTCGAGCTATGACAGTCACATTAGGCAAAGAGGTTTCTCGGTCAAATTGATAGTTATCCCAATTGGCTATCCAGCTGATCTGGTTTCCCTCTCTTTTATAATCAATTGCGCATATGCTATTTAGAAGGTCATCTAATAAATTGGGGAGCGTTGGTTCACTGCGAGCATAATGCGGACCAAATAAATTAAATAGACTTTGAACTTTATCAACAGTCATCAGATAAGAAAAAATTCTTGATAATAGGGATTTTATAATTTCCGGACCACCGGCTAGTAATAAGCGCCCAAAGTAAGTAATCGAAGGTCTGTTTATGGCTGTCGGTTTGTCTACATGAGTTAAGGTTTCTATTTGATCGTCGGTTATAAGCAAATTCTTTTGGGAATCGCTATTTAATTCAATTGAAGCTTTTCCCAGTGGTTTAGTCAGGCAGTAACCAGGCAATCCTAAAGATGTAAATGGTCTATGGTTTTCAAATATTTCCAAAGAAAGATAATGAGATTTTGAATTACTAGTTGGTGGATGGGTAATCTTAAGATGATTGGAGGGGTCGATATTGACAGTATTTAAATATTCTTTACCCTTCCACTTTTTTAAATATACATGTGCACGTCTTTCTTTATTACTATGAGGGATTTTGGAACTGTTGATTTCTATATCAACCTCGGATGGTCCCTGTGTTGAGCTAGAAGTTGATAAAAAATTTGATGATATGACCATAAAGACCTGCTTTTATAGGTGTCTAGACATTTTTGCAATTTGTAATGGAACATATTGATTCAACAAAGTATTTGAAACTTAAAAAAAACAGAAATATTTGTCATTGAAAAAATGAAGTTTATGTTCGTTACTAACTAAGAATTCAATGATTCTCAAGGTGTATTTGCACTTTTGAAGAAAAACTATTGGCAAAAATGATGGTGAATGGTTATGATGGTGTCATTATTTATGAAAATCTATTCGTAAATTATTGTTAACTTTGCAATAAGGCTCGCATAACATGACAAAAATGCAACAGCAAAAAACATTCCAACTTAAACAAGCTGACATCAAGCGCACTTGGTTTATCTTGGATGCATCTGGTAAAACACTAGGGCGTTTTGCCTCAGAAATCACAAAAATCCTTCGCGGCAAGCATAAGCCGACATTTACATCTTTCATTGATGGCGGAGATGGTGTAATTATCGTCAATGCAGATAAGATTGTTGTAACAGGCAATAAAGAAGCCGATAAGATTTACCGTCATTACACGGGCTCGATGAGTGGTCTACGTGAAATTCCTTACCGAACAATGAAAGCACGTAAGCCTGATTACATTGTTGAGCACGCTGTTAAGAAAATGATGCCACGCACACGTTTGGCTAATGCTCAGTTGAAAAGACTGCGTATCTTTGCAGGTAATGAACATAACATGATAGCTCAACAGCCAGTTCACGTAAACATTTAAGTTTTAAGAGGTATATATGGCATTGGAAGAACAAGTAGCAACCGGACGCCGCAAGACTGCCGTTG
Organism: Parachlamydiaceae bacterium; assembly: GCA_013815395.1. Lineage (GTDB taxonomy): Bacteria > Chlamydiota > Chlamydiia > Chlamydiales > Parachlamydiaceae > JACDGH01. Next base: position 232 of record JACDGH010000008.1, on the reverse strand, counting down.
CTTCAGTAAGACTTAGACCGGGTTCCGGCAAAATTGATGTCAATGGCAAAAACTTTGATCAATATTTTCCTGTCGAAATTCAGCGACAAACAGTATTAGCCCCTTTCCAAAAGTTGGGTGGTAATGGCCGTTTTGATATGATCATTCGTGTTAAAGGTGGCGGCGTTGAAGGACAAGCTATTGCTACACGTTTGGGCATTGCCCGTGCTTTAGTTGGTGAAGACGATAGCCT
>JACDGH010000177.1 GCA_013815395.1 Parachlamydiaceae bacterium | reverse complement strand
TCTATAAACCATCCACGGTCATCTATATAAATAATGCTTTCAGGAGGAGTTTGCACTAGATCGAGAGCTAGCTGGAAAATGTCCTTGTCAGGTTTACGCAAATGGACATACGAAGAAACTACAAAAAAGTCAGCAAAATCCGTTAGAGCAAATTTTTTCTGACGATAATCAGTCAATTCTCTCCCCTCATTACTAAGAATGACAACTTTGAGATGATACTTATCTTTTAACTCCTTAACAAAAGCAATCATCTCATCATAAGGTTTAGATTGAGCATGCATGAAATCGATAAACTTTTCCATGGTAAAGGAGCGCTCTTTATAAAATACAGTTTCTTCAAGATACTCTTTTAAACTAATCTTACCTATTTCAAAAAGATAAAAACACAATTGATGCCGATTCTCAAATTCTTCAAAGTCCATATCAAACTGTTCTGCTGCATTTTTTCGAATATTCCGATCCCATCCATTCGTTAATAAAACCCCTCCTATATCGCAGAAAAGGGTCGTAATTTGATTAACCATGATTTCCTCCTTGATTACAAACACCTCGAGCATAAGCTGCCGCTCCTATAACACCTGCATCTGCATGCAAAGACGCTTGAATAATTTGCAAATGTTCAACTGCCACTTTCAAAGCCCTTTTAGAAACTCCTAAACGGATTTCTTCAATGAACTCTGGGTAACCATAGATAATCCCCCCACCCATAATTACTCTTTGAGGGTTAAATGCATTCACCAATCCTGCAATCCCAGCTACGAGGTCCACACTGACCTCTTGAACTATCGATCTAGCCAATAAATCGCCTGAATGAGATAATTCAAGGACATGTTTGGCTGATAAATCATCTATTTTGCCATTGACAAGCTCTAATAATGGTTTTCCACTATCAGGATGTTTAACAACAGATTCCTTGGCACGTCGAGCGATTGCCCAACCCGAAGCAAGCGCTTCGAAGCAGCCATAGTTTCCGCACGTACATTTAGGACCATTTACATCAATGGTTATGTGCCCAATTTCTCCGGCACTATTACTGCAACCAAGCAGCATTTTGCCGTCACTGATCACTCCCCCACCGATCCCAGTACCCACAAATATGCAGATGATATCATTACTTCCCTTTCCGGCACCATACAACCATTCGCCCCAAGTGGCTGCGCGCACATCGTTGAGCACATAAACAGGAAGCTTTAAGGCCTTGCTCAATTCTGTTTGCAAGGGAACATCAGTCCAATTTAAATTCGGAGCAAAACGCACGTCACCTGTTTTGCTATCGATTTGTCCGGCAATACCGACGCCAATGCTAAGAATGACTTTTTCACTATTTTTTGCCTGCAACGCTCTTATTGCCGCAACAATGTCCTGAATAACTACTTTAGAACCTTCCTTAACCCTCGTTTTTATAAGCACCCTATCAACGATTTTACCTGACATGTCGACCATGCCGACATCTAGTTTTGTCCCGCCTAAATCAACACCTATTGTCCATGATGCCACTGTCATAATCTCCCCTAAAATCCTAGAAACGGTGCTTGGATAACCCTGCCTTTGCACTCTTTATCATGTTTTTACATATACTCAATTAATCTGCCACAATTTTGTAAAAAAATTATTCTTGTCAGGCACGCTCTATTTTGATAAGATGCTATTAAATCGCTTTGCACCTTTCCTAAGTCAGCTAAAAGATTAATTGAAGAAAATGGATAATATGCCTTTGGCGAAGCCCCTGGGCTTTGCCAAAGGCATGTTATCTATTTTTCACTATTTCCTGTCAGCCCCGGAGGGGTGAAATAACATTTTTTTGTGTCTCTTTACGAGTTTTAAATTGACTGGCGGCAAACTTATGGACAATCAACGTCTGATTCTATGGCACTGGGAAGCATTATATCCTTACGATCTGGTCGCTAAAGGACTTTGCTCATTAAATTTGCCTGAAGAATTTCCTAAAGATAGTATGTACATTGCTTTACCTCATGATTATCTTGTGCAAGCCTTAGACACATTAAACAATTCACAATTCCACTTTGGTTCAAGCGACATGCTTGATGCTACACCAGAAACATTTACTAGTAGCATTGCGGCAAGTTTTTTAGTCGAATCCAAAGCCAACTTTGTGCTTATTGGTAAAGCGCTTGACCGTAATCAAATTAAAGAATCATCTGAATCAATCAATTATAAGATCCGCTCCGCCTTAAAAGAAAAAATCACCCCTTTCTTTTGCTTTGGGGAAACACGCGAAGAATTTGAGGATGGACATACCGAAGCAATCATTAAAAAGCAGCTAAGTGACTGCTTAACATCTTTCACTGCAGATGAAATTAAGCAGATTTATTTTATTTATGACACTCCCGGCGCTCTTAAGACCATTTCAGAGGCAACACCCAGGGCTCTTAACGAGATTTATGAAATAGCCCTGAGGCAATATATCTCACTTTGGGGCGAAGAAGTTGCGCTCCAGCTTAAAACTATCTGTTATTTAGAACCTTTCAAACCACTCCCTAAAGAGCTTTTTGAAAATTCTCCATTTGCTGGATTTTACTTTAAAATGATTGATGCAAATCTTTCTTTTTTTTGCGAGGCCGCTAAGGAAATTGCTCCATTTTTTGGAAATTTTCCCATAAAGCCTATTGTTTCAGACACGGAAATAGTAACACCTACTATTGTCGACAATTTAGATAAACCAGAGGAGTCAGCTAGAACTGATCTGTCCACTACTGTCTCCTTAACACCTGATGTGCCTGCTTTAGCACCAACCCAATTCCTTGCAATTCAAACTGATCTATCTATTCATAACTTTTCGAACCCCTCTCTTTCAGAAGAGGAGCTAGAAAAGCCATCGCCTTTAAAAGAACCCTAAGGACCTTCTATTCAACCAAATCCTTAATGGGAAAAATTCATGTCATCATCATTAATTCCTTACCTTTCACAAACTTATCCACCTAAATTTCCGTTTAGGCACTTTCTCATGAATAGAGTCTGTTAGCGCAAAATAGAGTCTTGCTCCAATATCCTTTCTGTGATAACTTATTCATTCTTAAAATAAATACCTCTCTATTTTTAACGATCTGATAACCCATCTACCACAGACAAAAATATGACCACAATACTTAGTCAAGCAAACAGACATTTTCTCAAAGATCTTTCAACTGAAACTCTTTCAAACATCAAAACCCTAGTCCCTGTAATGGTTTTTACAGGAACTGTTATAGGCACGATACATGCAGGTCTAACCTGGACCAACATTTGCAAATTTGAAGGAACCCCCTTCACCTCCGCCTTATATTTTGGCTTAATGCCTGCGGTGCAGAAAGCAACAGGAGCTATTTTTAAAAGTTTCATTCCAAATGACCCTTCCCGCAAAATTGAGCAAATAAAAGCTCAACAAATGATTACTACAACTTGCGCCGCTTTCTGCACTCCAGTTATAACCACTATAGTCTACAATTTTTTTGCACACACTTTGAATGGTTTAAATAATCAAGAATGCTATCCCCCCTACTTCCTTCCAAAGGACTGCAATTTTCATCAAACATGGAATATATCAACAGTATTGTCACAACAGTTATATGGAACTGTACACTTGCCAGCACTTTTATGTGGCATGGGTATAATGGCTAATAAAGCAGTTAAAACAGTGCTCAAAGCCCAAGGATTCTCAGAAGCTGAGATTGAGTTTCAAATGTCCAATGCTTCTAATGATTTAAAATCAAAAGATGACCCACTTGCTTTACTTCCAACTGAATCTGAAGAAATTATATCCACTCAATCTATCGCTACCGAAGTACAAATAAAAAAAGAAAACGGGAATAGGTAGAAAAACGAACTTTTGGTTAGCCTATTGGAATTTTTTTTGTCCAATTGGACGACCCAGAAGAACATAACCAGCGCATCCCGCTCTAAGCCCTACTTCCTGATCAGACGTCCTTGCTACCTAGATTATGCAACCCAAACCAAAGTAGCCGGGGCGTCTACTCGCCCTGCTTTCCACAAGTCAACGAGCCCAGAAATTAGAAAACGCTTAGAGAGCCTTTTTTAGATAGATTAACCAACCTAGGCTTAGAGGGCTCGGATCTTCCGAACCCTTAAAATAAATATCCAATGCAAATAATGAATCTTACCTAACAATTTGGTTTAAATACTAGCTGCGAGGGATCTTTGCACTAAATTTTTTTTGGATAAGATTGCAGTTGCGTTTTTTTATGGAAATTTGACACACTACTGTCGCATTGCGGATTTAAGGAAGAGTGGCAGAGTGGCCGAATGCGTCTGTCTCGAAAACAGATTCACCAGCAATGGTGACGTAGGTTCGAATCCTACCTCTTCCGATTCTTTTAACTTCTATACTATATCCTGAACATGCTTATAAGTTTAAACAGTCCATCACTATTTGATCAAATCTTAGTAATTATGGATCAATGTCACTGGGTCACTATACTTTGCAGCAAGTCTCATAAAATGGCAAAACCTACCAAAAGAATGTACATATAATTTATTTTAATCCTCTTGTTTTTGCGCAGATATTGCTGTATATTAACGTATTACTCCAAGAGGAAATTCATTATGATTCGTACCCGAAACACAAAAAATGGAAAAAAAAGCTATCAGGCAATCGTCCGAGTAAAAGATTATGTAGAGAAGGTTAAGACTTTCTCTTCAAAAAGAGATGCCCAAGGATGGAACTTAAAATCAAGTCAGCCATGAAATCCGGTCGTTATCAAGACGACACTCTAGCTCAATATCGCACACTAGCCAACGCCATTGAGGTACCAGGCAGCTATCATGATGAGGTGCGCTTGAAAGGTTATCCTTAAGTTAGCTAGAAAAGCAATTGATCGCTCTATTATAGGCATTTTTCTTGGATGCCAATCATTAATATCTTCATGCATTAGATCATGCATAAGTGCCTCAATGCCGCCACGAAGTATTTGAAAATGGAATTTGTAGGTTATGACAATCAAAGGCAACAACGACAGCATGAGCTTCTTTATGTGCTTCAAAAATGGTATTTGCTGAACCTGCCTCTCCACCGCTGCTAAGTTGATCGAACGCTACAACCTAAAAAGTGGCCTTAAAAATCTTTTTTTTGAAAAATGTTCAGTAGATAGTGCTTCATACCTTGGACAACAGTGTGTGGTAAACATATACAAAATGAAGAATTAAAAAAACTTATGGATCATCTTCGAAGAGCGAATCAAAAAGCAGAAAAACCCTCAAGCTACAGCAGGATTTTAACTAAAGTCCGTTAAGAGTAAAAGTTAAGAAGATCAAAGAATATTTAAATTCTAACTTGTAGTCTTTTTTTTCTTGTTACGTTTTCACTTTTGTGTCACTATATTCACCAACAAACAGCTGCACTTGACAGTGTTTGTCAATACAAGAGAAGTTTATAAATCATTGATTTTTCTATTGTTGCGTTTTGTCAGTGATGAGGCTTGCCTTATCAGCATCTACATGAGCTGCCATCAGAGAAGTGATCTCCCGCTGCCGTTTCTTGTATTCATTGAGGCTTCTGTTCGTAAATATCGCCATCGATTTTTCCATCCAAATGGCCATCTACCAACTTAGAGATTTGATTTTGAATTTGAATGTCCTTTTTCCCTGCATGGCGTGAATTAGCTTTTGTTGCCCTATGTTTTATTTTTTGAACCTGATTAAATAGAGATTCGGTAGTTAAGGGAGGGTAGTTATATCTAGTTTTTCAAAGTATTTTGCTTCCATAGGTTCCTTAAATAGATTTTAATGCTTTTTGTTTATAAGCATCTAATCGGTTTGTATAAATTTCTTTCAACCTGAAAAACAAAAAGCGCAGCAGGAGCTGCGCACTCCAAGCGCTTTGCGTAGAAAGA
>JACDGH010000176.1 GCA_013815395.1 Parachlamydiaceae bacterium | reverse complement strand
GTGGTAGGATAGTCAATAAATAAAATGTGATATTTTTTTTCTAATTTTACCTTAATATCATCAATCGTCATTTTCATATTGACGATTGTTTTTTGATCAAAAAACTGCTGCTTCGTCAATTCGGAGCCAAACTCCCAAAATAATTGCGCATCACGTTGGTAAAACTCATAAAGATGGCCCAACTTCGATAAAGAGCGATTTTCACTGCCATCAAAAGTGTGAGTCTTTCTAAATTTTTTTATAATAGCGTTGACATCGAGCTGTTTGAGTTGATCGATAAATTGGCGTAATGGTAGCGCTTGTCCTTCGATGGGTGAAAAAATAGCGCTCACATTTTTCCAAAACCGGCACTGCATTTCCTTGGCGCACTTTTCAGTAGAAATAAAGAGAAAGACATCCTTCAAACAGGTAAAAGATTGTGATACTGCTGGATCATTCCATGGCAGGATGCATTTATTTGAAATATTAGAAGGGTCGATTAAATCCATGGAGAGGCTGATGCCTAAAACATAAGGAATGTTTTTATTAAAATGCTTTTCTAGTCCAAATAAAAATTGGGAAGGGATCTGACCTAAAGGGTAGCGTGCCCCTCCCAGATGATGACTGATTTGTAGAATCGGGTTGAGCAAGCATTCTATTTGCAGATGAGCTTCTTCTTGTCCAAGTGGCAGATTTAAGCAAATCTTTGGCTTTCCAATATATTCTGCCATTTTTATTGAAAAGGGAATTTCAAGCCATTGTGCAAAATCAAAAGTTTCGGAGGGATTTTTAAGGATTTCCTGGAGTTCGCGGAACTTGTTAAGAAATTTTGTGGAGCGACCTACACAGAATCCATGCGAATAACTATATTTATCCTGACATTCACGAGCAAAAAGTGAGTGGGAGTAAATGTTCGCTCCAGGTATTTCCATGTCATCATCCACCATGAGAATGGTATTATTGGTTATGGCATCTTTTGAAAGAACGATTTGTTGAAACAAATGGATTAGCCATCGGCTATCGAGTTTTTGAATTTCGGTAAGGCTGCATTGACCAATGGTAAATAAGTATTTTAGGAGTGGCGTTAATAGAAATATGCAGTTTCGAGAACCCCCATAGCCCATGAGTTCTCTTTCAGAGGTACCTATCAATCCTTCTATACCAATTTTCTTGGCAAGGGTCATCACATGCACGCTTGAAAGGTGAATTATTGAGCTTTTATAATATTTATTAAGTTGGTGAATATATTTTTTATTTTTCTCAAAAATTAAAGCCTCAGATTGGTCGTACACAAAGATAGGATTTTCTCTCAAAGAAATTTTTTCATGGAGTGAATGATTGAGGAATGAAATTAATGACTGAAATCCTTCCAAAATGCTTTCTAGTGCAGCCAGCTGTGCCACCAATTTCCCAGAAGTTGCTAGGGCACAGGTGAATTGGTTTAAACCCTCTTTCAAATATTCAGGACGACGGGTAATGGCTTCAAGATGACGTATAAATGTTAAAGTAAATGAAATGAGTGCTAACACTTCTTTTGGTTTAAGACGTGCTAAAGTATAGGAATTTTTAAATACACTATGTAATAATTTGATTTTATCTTGAAGTCCATATGTCAGAAATTCCTTGCCTGCCACTTGTAAATACGGCATTTGTCCATAGTGTCCAATAACTCCTAAGAGTTTTTCAAAATCCCCTAAGGTGTAGTTGTTATCGAAGTAATGCTGAAACCGCTTTTGAAGAAATTCTTTCTGTTCTAGTGCCGTTTTTTTGGCCTGGGTGTTTGCTTGATGATTTGTTGATTCTGCATCTATTCCACTTTTCAGGCTTTCATAGACCCTCACTGGAAAATCGACAATCAATGGGATCAATTTATTAAAAAAGTGAAAACATGTCCTAGTATTCTTTTGAGTGTGCTTATTAAGCTTGTCTAATAGCCTGTCTAAATGAAGCGCATGCATGTCTGTTTCTGCCTGCAAAGCATCCAAAAACATTTGCATATCGAAGTTCTTTTGTTTGAGACCGGTAATCAGGTCTAGCAATGTTTTATGGCTTGGACTTATGGACGACGAATGTTGACGCTTATTTGAAGAAATTATTTTCAATGTTTGTATAATTTTATAGGAGCCTTCTCGATAGTGCTTAAAAGAGAATGCCAGCAGGAAAATTTGCTGATTTAGCGATAAAGAATCTAAAATGACTTTGAGTTTACTTCTTGAAATATTTTCTGACAAAATTTGTATAAGTAACCCTTCAATTTCGTGGGATCCCTGCAATTGATTAAATTGAATATCTTTAAAATAAATACCGTAAAGCAAAAACCTAAGTAATTGCCTGATAGCTTTTTTACTCAACTTATAAGTTTTTATGAATGCAATCAGGCTAAATGATGGGGTGTCATTTGTTAGAATGATGGCTGATAGCGCCTTGTCTAAAATTAATAAAGCCTTTGTTTCTTTGGGAAGACTTGATCCATAAAGATGAAAGCATTTAACGATTGCATCGGATAATAAAGACTGAAATGTTGGGTCGTCCAAAGAATTTTGTTTAAAAATACAATCCAGAGTTTTATCAATAGCTTTGATGTATTTATTTAAGATTAAGCTAGAGCTTGTTTTAATCATTTAAAAACTATTGCTCAAAGCTGGATGAAACGATGAATGGAAATGTTTATCAATCAAGCAATTGTATTCTATTATCATTATGTCCCCCTCTAGATTCTCAGATTTATATATTCTCGTGAAAAATATAAACGCAAATATCACAAAAACTTTATTAACTCACTAAAGGGGGATTCTATCTTATTCTATTTTTTTAATATCTAATATTTTCTGACAATAGGGAAATTAAAAAATGGCGAAAAGTCGAGGACCCTAGGGTCAGGCTTTTCAAGGTATTTTTTTATGTTGCTGTAATTGGCAGAAGCTATAGCTGAATTTTCTACATCGGACTGACTTTCAATGAGGGAAGAAGCACACGCTCTTAAACCATTCTCCATTTTACGCGACTTAAAAATACGATCCACTTTTTGAGAATCTTCTCTGATTAAACACGAGCTCCCATCTTTCTGTTCTTCTTGAACAAGGGGTGTTGCGGATGACGAATGAAATAATTTACTTAATTTTTTATAGGAACTAGGTTTTCGCTTTGTGGAAATATGCATTAATTCAAGCCATTGATTAACAGCCGGAATAATTTTTTTCCATAAGATCACGCCATTCTTAGTGTTTTCTGGAGAATCAATAAGAGATTGTACGTAATTATTCTCAGCTTGACTAATTCTATAAATTTTTTTACGTTCGGTTGTTGCGGTACTTGTCATTTCTTTATTATTTGATGAATATAAATTCATTGAATTCGGTAAATTATAATTCGCATTAATTCCCATTTATTTCTCCCGATAAAAAATTTTTTTTATTTCGGGAAAATAATACTAAACTAAGGATTTATATAAAAGGTTTAATTTCGCAATTGTTTTTATCTTTCTGATCGTTTTTTAAAACGTTAAATGCATTTGCTGCAAAAAAGAAATTCCAAAATAAATATATGGCTAAAATCATCAGTCCCTCTTGGTTATAGCGGGTCTTTCCCTTTAGAATCTCTTTGGGGTGTGGTAGAGAATTAATGCGCGCAATATTAAACGCAAATTCGCCTTGTTCAACGAGCTCGTCGAAATCGGCGCCGTTAACCACCGAGTTACTCAATGTATTAACCGCTGGATCCGTCATTGAATTTCTCATTGAAAAAAGTGGCGACCATTCTCTAGCTAGGTATAAGTTCCACGCAGAAAGAAGCTGTTCCTTTTGCTCCATTAGTACTAAGCTTAATGGTTGTTTAAGATAATCATTCATTAGCACTTGCTCAGTAGGAAATAATCTGGCTTCCGCTGATAATGTCTTTTGAAGGCCATATCTTTGGTTGTCGCAAGCATAGATACATGTTAGAAGTGGTAATAGCCATATAGCTTGAGTTGCCCCTTCGATTTTTTTTAACAATAAAATAGGAAGTACGCAGGAAAGCAGAAGCCAGAGTTGCTCATAAAAAGGAATTTCAAATACTAAAATGTGGATAGAGCGAGTGGCTTTTTGGATGAAGGTGCGCTGGGATAATTGTAATAATTCTTCGTAATATTTTGTTAATTGTATTTTTTCTCTAATAGCCAACGCTTCAAGGCGTTGACTATTTCGCTCCTTTCTAGCTAATTTTTCTACCGAATCTGCGGGATTATGTATGCCCATGACGTCCTGATAAATTAGCATCTGGGATTTGTAAGTGAATAGTTCTCCCATAAATGGCTGTGAAATATTCCATAGGATGAGTGCAAAAGCAAGGCATAATTGTATGATGGCACATACTCTTGCCGCCATTGGAATAAACGTTCCAGGCGGATATTCTTTCTTGATTCTTTTTTTAAACATCCGTGCACTTCATGAGGTTAGAATTAGGAGGAAATTGCGAAGTTTAGCTCGGAGTTTAATTTTTTGACATGTATTTTATTTAATGCTTTGGACGACATGTGAATTAACAAAGCAATGGGGGCTATGACCCCATTGCAGTTAATTTCAATTATTAATCGCAATTTTTCCTTGAACTCGATTTTAAATTGAAAAGATATGCTAGAATTTGTCCAAAGTGAAATTTTGATCTTTCTAGACCAAAATAACTACCTAAACGACTTGGTCTAAGATCGCGATTTGACTCGCCTATGAAATAATCTTTGATATAATAACTTAATTTTATTGGATGAGCACAATCTTGAATTAGAAAAGTATGCAAGTTGTTTTCAATATTTTTTTTAAAAAGCACAAACATTCTCAATGCTTTAATGGAAGAAAAGGTTATTTTTACAGACTGACCTTTAAACTCCATTTTCACATTAATTTCATTAACTTGATCTAATTCAAGATTGAGACATCCTCTAAATTGAAGAAATGAACTTGCATTATTCATTTTTATCCGTCGAATTAACGTCATCATGAGTGCGAATGTTAATTTTTCCATTCATTTTCCAATGAAAATGATCAGAATCCTCTCCTAATTTGGAGGGGACATTAATACTAAAGTCTTCAAAATCATAAGTTATATTAGCTCCTCTGCCTGTCAACTTGTCATACAAGCTGGCCGCAAAATCTGGCCAAGTAGCCTGTGAAGTTTTGGTTTTTTCAGCAGAAATTGTTGATTGATTTGTTTTATCTGTCATATCTACACCCCAATTTGGTTATTGAATTTTTAAGATTTAGTTATGGCCACTTTATCATTAGATTTGATCCTTAAGGCAATCTTTAACCCTTATAATGAAATAAAGCCTGTAAATTTTTTTATACGAACTTCTTTGCATTGTTAGAGTCTCTAAGCGCACAATATCTAATAAATTTTATGAATTCAATAATTATTTATATATATTTCACCTTTACTATGTATCGTCACTGCCATCGTAGCAGGCAAGTCACAAAGCGAGACGCCCTGATTGTCTTGATTATTTGTAACTTTAAAAAAATATTTTGATATACTTCAAAAGCGGGTTCCGCAAAAGATATTCAAAGTAAACAAATCTAGAAAATGTTGAAGAATTGAATTTTAATAAAAAATTCAAATTTTTTAAAAAATAGCATTCAGAGCTTGTTGTAGGGCTAAAGTAAACAATTACTTAACAGTAAAAATAAGAGGTCGAAAAAAAAATCACAAAAAGCAGTTGCGTTAAATTGTGATATTTTTGTATGTTAATGCTTCTTCCAAACGAAACTGAGTGAAAAACGAAGTAGCGTAAAAGAAAATAGCAGCTGCCAACTGAGCAGTGCGTCGTGAGTTTTGACAGTGATAAAAAGACAATGTACAGCGATAAATTATAGAGCTTGTGCGAAAATCACCCCCGTCTTTCGA
>JACDGH010000175.1 GCA_013815395.1 Parachlamydiaceae bacterium | reverse complement strand
CAACAGGAGTGTTTTGCCAATAAGCTAGATAGATAAAACAATGGCTTTCTCCGAGATTAATCTCTAAGAAATCAATCCATTCTTGCTTGTCTTTTTTAGAGGTGTCAAAACAAGAGGAAATAATTTCAATAGACAAGTCTTTTTCTTCCAAGGTTTTAGCCTGAAGGATTTTTACATCATGAGCATGAACGGAGTTTTTTTTTGGCAGAAGGTTTGCTTTCATGAGATCTATGGACATTATATAGAGAAAGCCCTTTTTTTTTAGTCTTGAAGCAAGATCTTCTTGAGCGGCATCAGTCCACCAATAACACAAAGTGGTTTCTGATAGAAAATCTAAGCTTTGTTCTATTTCTAGATCAGAAGCCAAAGAATGACCTAAAGCAATTCCTGTATGGTTATTAATTTTTATAGAAAAAACGTGAGAAGACAATTGTTTTACGGCTCTTTGAAGAGGTTCAAAGTTTAATGATAACATTTCGCTTAAATCTTTTATTTTTTCTGTTTCAAATAAACATGTCATAAATATGGCCCTCTGTTAGTTACTAGCTATAAAGTTTAGAAATCATTTATAGCGATGAGACTTAAATGTAATGTGAGAATACATAAAGTTGCAAGAATTTCAAATATTCGATTAACGTTCTTTTTAATTCCATTATCTTCAGTGTTTAATTTATTCATAATTTTTAAAGCATTGTGTTGGTAAAGAGGGTCAGATACTAGTTTTTCAAGATTATAGCTAAACTTCTCTTTATTAAATTTGTTTATAGAAAGATATTTAGGTCCTACTCCTAAATCTTCAACCATCTTCCCCCAATTAAATTGATCCCACACAAATGGCATAATAAGAGTGGGTTTTCCTGCATAAAGTCCTGCAGCAGTAGTTCCAACACCCCCATGATGGATAACTGCTTTTACACGGGGAAATAGCCAATCATGCGGAGCATAGATCAATGGAAATATTGTAGGGGGTAATGCAATATCTTTCAAACCAGGTAAATTAGCTTGGACAATTGCACCAAAATTTTTCTTTGCAAGAACATCAATTATTTCTCTTACTGTATCTATGTGACAAGCTTCCGTTAAACTTCCAAAACCTAAATAAACAATTGTTTCTTGTGATCTTAAAAATTTTTCTAATTCTTGTGGAGGGCTCCAATTTTCACTTTCGTTTAAAAGACAAAAATTAGTCATATGTATATGGGGTCCCCAATCTATAGGACGTGGGATTAAATGATGACTGAAGGCAACAAGCGTATGAGTGTTTTTACTTAAAGGATCATATTTGGGGCCTAAAAAATGCATTTTTTTAATCCCTAAAATTTCTTTTCTCCACTTATTTACATATCTTCGGATAGGTTGCCAAAATAATTGTTCACTTAAAAAATGTCCTAGAAGAAAGTTGATACCTTTTAAAGATTTTTGATTTGGGAATAAATGCGAAGGATGAAATTTAGTTCTAATCTCAGGTTGAAGATGCATTAAGAAACTTGGAATTCTAAGATATTCTGCAATATGAGGACCTGCGAAAGCTGCAGGGCTATAAATCAATACATCCGCACCAGCCGCAGCATCCAATGACATAGGAAGTTGGATCTTTAAAATTTTTTTAAAAGCACACATTATTTTCAAAATTTTCGATAAGATATTACCTTTCAATTCTTTTTGAGTGTTTTCGGAATTAATGAGTTCTGTCAGATCACCATCCACTAATTTAAAATTTAGATTATATTTCTCGCATAATGAACACGCTTTTTTATGTGAGGCAATCCAAACTTCATGAGCTTCAGCTTTGAGTCCGACTCCTAAAGCAACGTATGGTCGTATATCCCCGTGACTGCCAATGCATAGAATGCAAAATTTCATGTTAACCCTTAAAATATCGATAAGTTCTACATTTTTGAATATTATTGTCCAATTTAGAAGTACTGTCAAGAAATTTTAAGAATAAGTTAATCGAGCAAAAAATAAGTAGGGTGTGATCAAGTCCATTTAGACAGCGAACCCCAACGACATGATGCACCCAGGCTTTACAGCAATTGGGATCGTCGACAAGGGAGAACCATACTCTTTTGATGAGTAAAATCGAATTTAATTAGATCAGTATTCACGAAGATCCTTAACAAAGCCTCGGGTAATTTGCTAATAAATAAAATCTACAGAGACGGAACCCCGTAGCGGTCGCATGGACGAACCATGCGGGATGCTTATAATATTATATAACAGCGAAATTGATATTCATTGCAAAAACATTCTGAATTTATTTCGATTTTTAGTGCAAATTTGGTGCAGTTGCGTATATTACGCTTTGATAATTGCTAATTAATGTGGATCAAAGTAAGAGCTTTAACTCATTGGCTGTCTTGTGATTATGTGTGACCAATTGTCCTACAGTATCCTTTGGAACGAAACCATAACTCGCTGTCCTTTAATTGAAATAATATTTGTCTTATTACCAACTTTGTAGCTAAAACCTAACTCTGTTGGCGCAGCTGTCGCTATCGCAGGAGAAGGCATAGCAGCAACAGTTTTAGTTGAAGCTGCAAAGATATTTATAGAAGATATTAATTTATCAATTAAAATTTTAGGTGATATTTGAGTAAGTATCCTCCTTTCGCAATAAAGCTAATTACCTCCCTGTTGTTAAAAGTCTGTATAAAATTTTAAAATATATGTAATTTAGAATTCCTATTCCATATTGGAAGCACAGAGCTAACTTTAGGTATATAGCGGTTGGATGATGTTGGGTTCTAGTACGCTGTCAAGGTAGAATTTTGGAGAAAACTAGGAGCTGAATGTTTATGCTAGAAATTAAAAATTAAAATTTAAAATTTATTTAAAATAAACTTCCATGTTTTTTTTTATTAATAAAGCAGCTGTTTTTTCTCCAGTACGATAACCTCGTGCTATACCCATACCATTGCAACCAAATCCAACAACTACATTTTCTAACCCAGGAACTTCTTCAATATGAGGAAGATGGTCCTCGGAAAATCCCATGATTCCAGACCAGCAAAACTCAATTTGTGGATTATAATTAGGGAGAATAATAGAGGTTAAAATCTTTTTTAATGGACCCATAATTTGCGGTGTAATATCAAGACTTATTGTTCTTTCTCCATCAAAATCCAAATGACGTCCACCCCCTAAAAGAATACGATTTTCTGGCATTGGCCTAAAGAACCAAAAACCTTGACCCATATGTACAGGAGCATCAAAAAGAAGCTGATTGCATAGAGGTTCGGTTACAAGTATTTGGGCACGTCCTGGTTTAATTTTAATTTCAGGAATTAACTCGGAAGTAAATGCGTTAATACAAACTGCAACGAAAGGTGCTCTAAAAGTGGTTGTTCTTTCCTCAACCGTTACAGCAACCTCTAAGCCATGATCTTTTTGAATCGGACGTTTAGCTTTGCTTCCATAGCGAATTGTAACACCTAATTTTTGCGCTTTATTATGCAGCACATTCATCAATCTTCCAGAATCCAGCATTCCTTCAAACCGATTGAAAACAACAGCTGAAATGTAATCTTTGGAAAATCCAAATTCTGTTAATTTTTCATCTCGTCTTTCAAAAACATTTCCTTCAAAGTGAGGATAAAGTAGATCATTAATTTCCTCTATTTTTTCTAGAGAATCTAGAGAATCAGACCCTATTAGTTCATAATTACCACACATTATAAAGTTAATTTCTTGATCACCTATATTATTGCGCAATGTTTTGAGACCTTCCCAACGTTCTATCATTTGTTGAATAGCATTTTCTTTTCCCATCATTTCGATATCCATGAGAAGTTCGGTAAAGCTGCCAATGCAACCGAAACCCGCATTTCGAGAACTCGCACCAATAGGAAGCGTACCACGCTCAAGAATCAAAACACGAGCATCAGGTTGTTGTTGTTTTAGCTCAATAGAAGTACTCAACCCAACAATGCCAGCTCCAATAATGATGTAGTCTTGATTTAATTCAGATTCGGCATCCCAAAAAGATACTATACTGGATGGAGGAAGTTGAGTAAGATCCCTAGAATTTTCGATTTCATGCCCTAACCTTTCTCCCAATAAGGTAGCAGTAATCAGCGTAAATATTAACGTACATAATAAGTTCTTCATACCCTATACCTTCCTTTTGATAAGTAGCATTTGAACAGTAATGATATTTTTATTTCCATATATATTTTAAATTCTAATGTTGAAAGTTCTTTTAGAGGTTTTAGAGATGCATTTTTCGCGAATTATGGGGACTGCACCTACTAAACTAGTACATAGTAAAATCTTAAAAGCATCCTGGCTTGATACGCCCTTGGGACCAATGATCGCTATTGCTGATGAACGAGCACTTTATCTTTTAGAATTTGAAGATCGACGCGGCTTAGAAAGTGAAGTTGTACGTCAAAGAAAAAAACTAAAATCAATGATTATTCCCGGTCATACTCAACCGATGAGTTCAATTGAAAGTGAACTCATCCAATATTATAATGGCAACTTAACAGAATTCAAAACACCAATCTTTTTTTAGGTTCACCGTTTCAGATGCTTGTATGGGAAGAATTAAAAAAAATCCCCAAAGGTGAAACACGGTCTTATTAAGCGGATGTAAAACAGGAATCAACTATACCCAGGCTTGCCCGTCGGGAATTATTTTCTTTATAATTATTGTTTTTTTTGATATCATTAATTTATTAAAAAAACACAAAGGAGTTTTATGATTAACACTGAATTTCGTTCAGATGCTTTACCAACTATTACTTCTGGAAATAATAAAATAATTGTTACTCAGAATGCAATAGAAGATCCTTTTAAATTGTTTTATACAGATCGAGAGGGTGTTTGGAAAGTGCAAAATTTGGCACAAGGCATTATTCGCGATGCTAGGAGTCATGAAGACTTCATCAATTCATTAGGGAGGTTTCGTGGAGAAAGCTCCAGTGAAAATAAAAAGTTAAAAGTAATTCTTGATAATAAGCGTTTACACCTCACTCCTAAAAATTTCATGGATCTAGCAATCCAAAATATATCTTTAGAAGCAGCAGAAGTTATGTTTTTAATCAATAAAGGTTTTTTACAAATAAAGCAGCCTGTACCCGAAAACATTCAAAAAGATTTGGTTCGTCTTAACCTTGCCGTAGCAGATTTGACAAAAAAAATTATAATAAAGTACGATAGGTAGTTGAAGTTAAGGCTCGGCTTTTTCTAGGTCGGGCCTAGGTTGGGTAATCTAGCTAAAAAAGGCTCTCTAAGCGTTTTCTAATTTCTGGGCTCGTAGAATTGTGGAAAGCAGGGTGAGACGCCCCGGCTACCTTGGTTTGGGTGGCATAGTCAAGGTAGCAGGGCATCTGGTCAGGAACAAAATAGGAACATGGTTTAGTGAATAATTTTAGTTATAAACCAGCTAAATTGACCAATCTAGCCCGAGCCTTTTCACTGACAATTGGACTCTTTCTTTTGTAATACTAAGCAATGCATTCCAATCACCCACCAGGCATTTTCATCTGCCACATAGTCTATTAATTCATCATATCCTTTACTTAAATCTACAGGAACTTGGAAAGTCCGATGGACTAAAGTCAAAAACAAAAGATTGTGATTAAAAAATAGTTTGCGACGATCTTCTCCTATTAAACGGATATTTTCATTAACCACATCCCCTTTTACATCGAGATTGGAAAAAACAACTTCATACAAATCACTTAGCGGAGACTGTTGATTTTCGATTAGTTGCAATACTTCAAGAGATATTTTTCGATGCCCCTTATCACTATTAACTTGCTTTTCAGCAACTAATGCAAGGAGATGATCGAGCTCAGAAATTGAATGAGAGGTTCTCTTGGCAGGGTCATATGAATCTATGATGAGAACATATCCCTTAGGGGA
>JACDGH010000007.1 GCA_013815395.1 Parachlamydiaceae bacterium | reverse complement strand
CTTCTATATGTTTTAGAGGCTAAGGGGAAACGCAGAGACGGGGAGAAACGCGGAGACGCTGAGAACTAAATTAGTAAATACAATAAAGTATAGTTTAAAGAAGAAGTGACAAAAATAGGAGTTCTATTTAGTTTGAATTTGCAAGTTTGATCTACTAATTTTTTTTTAATCCCCTCGCCTATTAATTACTAATAACCAATTTTAGTTCTCGGCGCCTCAGCGTTTCCCCTTAGCCTCTAAAACGTATAACAAGTCCCCTAAGAAATCCCGCCCCCAATTCTTCCCAAGAACCTTTTTTTTAATTTCTTGCGCACATTAATAATTAAGTTTTATAATATATATTATATGAGATAATCATCATGTAGTTCAAAACTTAATTTTATAGTAGGGGATCATATGAATCCATTACCAGATAAAAGCCTATCAATGGCAGAGCTTGAGTTTATTGCCCGAAATTGCTTGAGTCCTACATTAGGAGGAAAAAGTCTTCAAGGGGAATCAAACAAGAAAATTTGGGGTGCTCTAACTCAAAGTTGGAGCGAAATTAAGGATGCAAGAGTTAAGCGACAAGAATACGAGGCTAGGGGAGGTATTTGGTATAATAATAAAAAGATTTGCGAGCTAATTATTAATAAAATTGAACAATATAATAAAAATGAAAAATGGGATAGTGAATTAATCTCAAATATTTCTGCTGATTCAGCGCATATAATTGCAATTCTTAATTTGTTGAAACAATCTGGGGCTAAAAATAAATTAGTTAAAAAAATTGATAAACTAATAATTAATCTACAAAAAAATGTTTTAATAAATAAACAAGAAATTGAAAAAAAATTCAATAAAAAAATCACTTCTCCAAATCTGTTCACAAAAACAATTATTGATATACATAGCTTTAATAATCCAACTCAAAAAACAAGCGAAACTGTTGAAAAAATAGTTTCTCCCCAAATCGTTTCAAAGCAATCAGAACAGCCCAAAACAGAAATTTTAGCTACGGTAGAGAACTTGTCATTACCAAAACAAGAGTTAAAGCATGGGAAGCGAAAGTTACCTGAAAAAACGCATCAGGAAGCAGTTGGCGAACATCAATCAGAGCCTGCAACAACTGAAAAACCTCTAGAATCTGAAGAAGCAAAAAATTTGTTAGTAGCTAAAAAAGGAACAGCAAAAATAAAACGAAAACGAAAAGAAGATTCAAAAAAACTCAAAGGAATAAGATCAGATCAACTTCGTGAACAATTTCAGTCTCAACCAAAACAAATCTCGGGTCATAAAAAGTTAGACTCTCAAACTATAAAAAAAGCAAAAAAAACAGAAATGGATGAATTACAGCCTCAAGCAGCGAAAAAACCCAAATTAGGTGCTCCGATTGATGCAGAAAAACCCAAGGTGCCGCCCTTATCATTAGTGGAAACAGCCTTTCAGGTTAGCGAAGCTGCCGTGGTAGAGAAACAAAGTGAAATGCCCTCAGTGATTAAAAAAGCGGAAAAACCCGACGAGTCACCATCTTCGCAGAATGTGAATTTCGGATCTCGAGCTTCTAATTGGACAGAAAGAAGGAGTTCACGAGGTCCAAATCTTATTAAGATAGCAACGTTTGCTCTTGCTTTTCTACTTCCTAACTTAGTTGGCCCAAGACCTGAAGAAGTGAATCTTTTAAGAAAGTCTACAAGTTCCGATTTTGAATTCTCTGAACTATCCGGCAGTGACAATCTAGTTGTGTTACCAAAAGAAACATTTCCGAAACAAGGGGAGAATTCAATCCCGATGTCTTCCCCATATTTTGATATTTCACCTCCAAGTACAGCATTAGTAAATGTGGGTGAAGTCATATCATCCAAGCAAGAAAAGGGCGATTCAATATTATATGCAGAGAGTTATGAAGAGCTTCCCGAAATATTAGATTTGGATACAGGACCTTCTAAAGTTCCCCTTAGCGAGATCGGAAAATTAAATCAATCAGACAACATTCCCCTTTCAGTTTCAGGAAAAGGAGCATTACCCCCAAGAAACCCTCTTGCCATAGCCCTAAAACATAATTGGGGATGGATTGCTATGAAAAATCAGGTACTGACGCTTACTTTACCTCCACCAGAAACATTCCCTTGTGATCCTGAAAGTATGCAAGTTTCTGAAGTTGAAAATCCCAAAAAACTTATAGATTTGTCCAAGTCTCAATCAGGGCAATTAACAATAGATTCTAATTATTTATTAGGTCGTCCCCCAGAGATAGCTATTTCAACCGGTGAAAAATTTAATAAAAAAATTAAAGATTTCGAAGAGCCAATGATAATTTCTTCACAAGTTTCCAGTTATTTACAAAAGCCATTGGTGGGTAGAAAAACTTCTGAATCTTATGAAAAAGAGATAATCGATCGCGGGCAACCAGAAG
The DNA here is from genome assembly GCA_013815395.1 of Parachlamydiaceae bacterium. Taxonomy (GTDB): domain Bacteria; phylum Chlamydiota; class Chlamydiia; order Chlamydiales; family Parachlamydiaceae; genus JACDGH01. Next base: position 24,547 of record JACDGH010000007.1, on the reverse strand, counting down.
AATTCGAAGAGGAAGGAACGATAGATCTTGGTGAATTGCAGTTTATACGACCAGTTCAAACAGATCTAACAATTGCAGAAAAAAAATCAAAACAAACAGTCGATGAACTATTGGAACCCTTTCCAAGTTCACAAAGCATTAACACTTCAGCATTAGGCGCCCCCTCACCCTCTAGTGCAACAAGCGATACAATACCTAAGGATGTTTTAGTTGGCGAAAAAACGACGCAGCCGGGAAGCAAACCTTCTACGACATTAGAAGATACGGCAACTATTCCGCAAGAAACTGGGGGTATGAGGATAATGCTCTTTGCTGTAGTTGCGACCTGTGCCTCAATTGCTGCAGCGATATTAAGAAATAATGCAGCAGAAATATTCAGAAAAAGTAAGATGCAAAAAATAAAAACGCAGATTGAAGCACAAAAAGCAACCCCATTAGCATTGCCAATTCCCATATTAAACAGTTCCAATTCAGTAAAAAGAAAAAAAATTGAAAAATTAAGGAAGCCCCCTTCACTTACGGAAGCAGATATTAAAAAGGGAGGTGTTGGTGTAGGTACAATTAATTTAGATCTTGCAAAAAGCACGAGAATTGGTCCTAAATTAGTTTTCGCAGATACGTTAGAGTTTTATAAAGAGTATGCCCCACATTTAATAGGAACGGATAGCAATAATATGCCTATGCTCACATTTATAGATGGAAAGCCAATTAAGCTCATTAGAGGAGATTTTCTAGTTCCTATAGTAATTTCCCAAAAAAACAGTGAGAATATTCAAGTTCTTCTTCCTTCTTATTTGCTTTCTGCAAGGAAAGAAGGGGAAACTTTAGATTTAAAATTAAATGGAAAAAATTTTAGGTTCCGCATTAGCCCCAAAGAGCCTCAAGAATCTAAAGCTAAGGGTTTTATTTCTTTTTCACAAAAAATCAAAATTTATGAAGAGCAAATTTATAAGCAAGGGTATGCAATGTCGCCCGAAATTCTACCTAAGAAATCCCGCGCGAATGAACTTACTTTGTATCAAGCGAATAAAGATATTCCAAGATACACACCTCCTTCCAGGGTGATTGAAAAAATGAAATATTCAAAAGATGATGTAATAAAAACAACCATAAAGGCTTCGGAAGTTGAATATGTAAACGAAAAGGCAAATGATCTAAAGGAAGTGCTAGATTTGGTAATGGATTCTTCTTTAGACCGATATGATGTTGAATATGCGGACTCCAGATTAAGAATTCCTCTAACTCGTCTAAATTACTACGAATGGATAGAAACTTTGCCTAAATTATCAGTTTTGGTAATGGGTAGTAATCTATCAGAAGATGCAGGGTGGTATCCTGGGAAAGACGTTGAGGGAAATGATCAAATTAAAGTTCCTATTTTTGGTTCAACAGCACGTATTTCTGTTATGCATGATTATCTCCTCGTTACTTGGGAGAGGGTAGAAAATGCAGAAATGGAAGGAAGCAAATTAGTTGCGTCAAATCCAAAATTGGGTCACCATCGCGTATTTGGTCAACATATGGCATTTATTTCTTTGAAAGAATTCAACTTAACTGCACAAGATTTAGATAAAAATATGGATCAGATATCCGTTAAAGAGGGGATTTTATCCATTCCAATACAAAAAAGTCGTCCAAAAAACTTACAGAAGCTTGAGGAAGACAATTTTAGTGAAAGAGAATTAGCAACATAGGCACCTTATGAGTTTAAAGAGGAAGGGCTAAGAAGCAATGCAAATTCAAGTTCTTTGCAGACACTTCCGCATGAGATTAAAGGTGAGGGAATAAGCTCAGAACAAATCCCTAGTGGGTCTGAAGACTCTATTGGTTCGGACTCATCTAGGCCAACTGATGAATTTCCAAAAATTCATTCAGTTGTTAATATTTTTAAACAATCTCGGGATTTGCAAATTCTTGTTTTTGAAAAAATAGGGGATAATTCTCAATCTTCTGAAGCTATTAAGACTCGCGACTTTACAGTTCTTGCTGCAAAGCATATGCGTATAAAAGATTTGAAAATAATTAAGTCTGAAGAAGAACTTTTTAAAAATTGTTCTTTAAAAGATTTAAATGATAGAAATGCCCTCATATTAAAAGATGAGGTAGGTATCGTTGGAGCGATCTTCATTTCAGGTACTACACGAATAGCAGTCAAAGGTATAGCGTCCGAGGAGGAAGCATCGCAATTCTTCGCATACGCTGAAAAGATTTATCCCTCAGCTTCAAATGCTCTAACAAATAGTCCTGAAAAATCAAGCCCAACAAATTTATCTGTTTCTGGGGAAGAAAATCTCTCTGACTCTGACTTTTTTGTTCCAACATCAGCAAGTAAAAGTGTCACAAAAGAAAAACAAGATACTAACCGAAATGCTAGCACAGAAGAAAAAAATAAATTGAGGAAACAGAGACGAAATGGAACTAAGAAATGATAATTGACCAAAAAAAATTAAATCCGAGCAATCTGCTGTAGTTTATATTAAGTTCTTTCTGATGCATTTATAGGCATGTATTTCATTTTCGTTTCAGGATGTTCTCATTGTTAGTATGAGAAGCATTCATTTGCACATTTACTGTTCTACTAGCTCTACGCGTACACGTGTGCCTAATCGGGCGCAGGCAGTCATCACAATAGTACGCAGTGCTTTTATTGTTAATCCTTTGCGTCCAACCACTTTGCCTACATCGCCTTGACCTACGCGCACTTCGACAAGGATTCCTCGCTCACGTTCAAAGCATCGAATATCAACATTGTCTGGAGAATCGACAAGGTTTTTAACTATGTATTCAATAAATTCTTTCATTTACAATCTATCCTCAAACAGTTTTTATCAGGGGAAATACATATCATGCTGAAGAATAAGATTCAATATCTTTTTTTCTTATGCTTTTTAAAAGGGGATGGAGGGGGGGGGCTAAAAAATGTTAAGTGGCGTTTTCTATAAAGGACATAATGGACCTAAGGGACTTAAAGGACAAGTGACATAAGGTTTAGGGGACCAAGAACTAATTGAGAGAAGCTTTTATGTCCTTTAAGTCCCTTAGGTCCTTTTAAGCCCTTTAAGTCCCTTAGGTCCTTTAAGTCCTCTTTGCTACTAAACGAGCAGCGCACTCTCTTTCAGCCACATTAAATATTCCTCATTACCCCCATCAATGCTATGAAAAAGGATTTCAGGGATTTGATACTTGCAATTTTCCAAAATAACTTTTTTAATAGCATCAAAATTGTTCCGATAAGTCTTCATAATTACCTTGCTTTCTTGGGCTGTCTCAAGCTGGTTGTTCCACATATAAATAGATTCTAGCCAGGGAATAATTTGTGCGCAAGCCACGAGCCTTTCCTGCACCAGATAGCGCGACACTTTACGCGCTTCATCGATGCTCCCGCTTGTCCATGTTATTTCAATATATTCCGTCATATTTTCTCCCTAAATTAAATTGAATGCATAAATGCTAAATCAGAGATGCGCAAATCAATAATCATTGTATTAGCTTGGTAAATGCTTTCCGGAGTCACATTGGAGGGGGGGGATTCATTTTTATATAAGTATGTGCGCAGGGCTAAATAACATTGCAGCTGCTCTTCATAAGTATCGGAATCGAGCCTTAGCATTCTTGGATAAATACAGAGGTGCGGTTTGCCATTGATTTCCTTCTCGCAGCTATCTTCCAGCATAAGTACAATCTGCCTTTGCCCATAGCTTAAGGAGAAAGCCTTAGAAACATCTATCCGTTCTAAATGCGTGATGCCATCGTTGCAATTGTGGTTAAAAAAATCGAGCAGTGCAAAAACTAAGCGCAGACGTTTTCCATTGATCGGTGTGCCCCAAGTAAACTTTTTCTCAGCTCCCGTATCTTCCGAACTTTCTTCCTCCAATCTTCCTAAGAATATCTCGGGTAACTTTTTTGGGGTGAAAAAGGATTTTGGAAAAGGAATCCCTTCCCGATCGATCATCGTGTTTGAATAATCACCTAATATGGCCACAGGTTTGCGCAAAGAGTAATCAACCCATATAGTCCCAGGATGAATCTTATTGATTTTAGCCTCTTTGATAACCGGAGAGCTCTGCAACCTTTTAAGGGCTTCTTTGGAATTAAAAGCATAGAGATTGTTGGGAGTATCGATTGAAAGCTCTAATAATTCTATTAAATAGGCTGTTTTTAGTCCTTCGCTATCGGGAGATGTCTGTACAACAGCTACAATTTGATTTTTAGGGTCATTGCGTCTATTGTCCTTCAACTGATTATAGTAGATCAAGCCGCCAAAACAAGATCCGGAAACAATAATAACGGACAAGAGTATGCTCAAGAAGGCTTTTTTTAATGACAACTTGGGGGCGGGTGAATTACTCATTGGACGCGATGCTCAAAGTTTCATAGCGAGGTTTGCTTTTAATCATTGTCTTCACTCTTTCCGACTCTTCTCTTGGGGTTGTCATATAATCATTTAAAGGGTTTTCTAAGTTATAGATATACAATGTTTCATCAATAAAGCGAATTTTCTTTCCGGCCATTTCGAGCATTGGAAATAGGGAAGCCTGATCGTATAAAATTCTAAAATACTCTCCGTTGATATCCCTTAAATCAGCGTCCTTGATCTGACGCCATAGCAAGTACTTAAAAGTGGAGGGATGCCAGAAGACGAATGGAATATCCCTGTAGAGTTTTTGATCGACTACCATTTGGGGGATGGGTTGTGCATACTTCATAGGCGTTTTACCTGCAGGATATACCTCACATTGGCCCCAGGTCAGCAAAAGATCATTTTCAGTATAAATCTGATGCAGCATGCCGAAGACATTTTCATGCGCTAGCCAGTCATCGCCGTCGATCACTACAATAACATCGTCATCCTGACATTTTAGCTTCTCAATAGCATGTACCAGGCCGTATAAGGCGCCATGGTTTTTTTCATTAAAAAGGGTGTGCCATTTGTTCCTTGTGCAGTATTCAGTAATGATCTCCCGTTGTTTTGCAATAGTGGAACAATCATCGATAATGCATGCATCAAAATCTTTAAAATTTTGAATTTCAAGGGAATGCAAGGTTCTTTCAATATAGCTAACGCTATTAAATGAGGGGACAACAATTTTTAAACGGCCTATCATATTTTCCCTTTTATTTAAATCGGTACAACTTCCAGTCGATCAGATATACGTTTGCGCTGCAATCCTAAAATAATCAAACGGTCGATGAGATTCGAACCTTCTAATCCATTGACAGCGCACATTTGAGGGAAAAGGCTGTATTGCGTAAATCCAGGGATAGGATTTATTTCGTTTAACCAGAATTTTCCATTAAGATCCAGGAAGGTATCAATGCGAGCCATTCCATGGCATCCGGCTACTTGATAAGCTTTTTTAACCAGTTCAATCCCTTCAGAAATAAGTGTCGATGACAAGGTGGCTTGGGTACTCGTTTTTGTGCCATTCTTGCTGTATTTGCCCTTATAGTCATACACTTCTCCACCTGTCAGTATCTCCCCGGGGGGATATGCGACGACATCTTGATTGCCAATGACCGAAAATTCGATTTCTCTTCCTTCAATCCCATTTTCTACTAAAGCATCAGTGTCGAAGCGAAAGACATCATTAATAGCTGCATCTAAGCATGTAACATTGTCCACTTTATGCACCCCCACACTTGATCCAAGATGAGTAGGTTTTACAAAAACCGGAAATTTCAATTGATTAATGATTTTTTCTTTAATAGTGTTTGAATCTTTGTTCCATGTGTGGCGACTAAAATAAATAAAAGGAGATGTAGGGATTTTTGCATCGATTAGGAGTTTTTTTGTGAGCACTTTGTCCATACTTACCGCCGCAGAGCGATGATCGCAGCCTACATACGCCAATCCCAGCATTTCGAAAAAGCCTTGAATGGTGCCATCTTCGCCATAAGATCCATGCAGGATGGGAAATAGAATATCGCTTTTCATAAGTGCATCTAACACATTAGATGAAATTTTATGGGGCGCATCAGCAGCTTTTCCATTTAACAATTCGGCGCGCGTTTGCGGACCAGTCATCCAAATTCCCCGGCGGGTGATGCCGAATTGTTCAATCTCATAAAGATCAGGTTCTAAGGAATTTAATATATGCTCTGAGGACATTAATGAAACTTCATGTTCGACCGAACGGCCGCCCATGATAACCCCCACCTTAAGTTTTTGGGGAGCTTTCAGCTTATATTGTGCCAATACTTCTCCAGCTAATTTAGTAATATCCCCTGCGCCCAAGCTCACGCATACATCATGGGGACGAAGAAAAGCTGCCAGTGAAGAGGCAAGATGAGAGCGCGCCACATGCTGACAATTGAGATTTGAATCGTTGTTAATTTCTTGCATAATGGCATCATGCGATACCCCGGGAATAGGAATTTCATTTGCAGCATAAATCTCTGTTAAAAATAGGTGGTCAGCATCATTGAAAACATTTTTGTAAGCTCCAATTAATCCTTTTGCGCGGGAATAGCGATGAGGTTGATAGGCAACCACCAAACGGCGCTCTCCAATCGCTTTTCGAATAGCTTTTAAAGTAGCCCGAATTTCGGTGGGATGATGACCATAGTCATCCAAAAATAATATTTTATGAGATTCTCCCTTCTTTTCACAGCGACGCAATACGCCGCCAAAAGAGCTTAAAGCTGTTCTGATCAGCGTTTCCTCAATGCCAAGGGTTAGGGCTAATCCAAAAACAGCTAAAGCATTTAAAGCATTATGAGCCCCGGCTAAAGACACTTCAACTTGAGGATATAATTTGCCTTGATAAGAAATGTCGTAGCTTAGCATCCATTCTTTTTGTTCGAAATTAAAAGCCCGCAGCATGCAGTCTTTTCCAAAGCCATAGCTAATACCTGTTGTTTCCAGGTTTAATTGCTTTAAATTAGTATCGTCACCACACCAAAAGAGATGCTCAGGCGATTGCACTTGGCTGATAAATTTTTCAAAGGCTTTGATCAACTCAGCCTCAGTGCCATAGAAATCAAGATGATCGGAATCTATATTTGTGACAATAGCCCCATATGGGTTATAATTTAAGAATGAGCCATCGCTTTCGCAGGCCTCAGCCACAAAGAAGTTACCTTGACCTTGTTTGGCATTGGTTTGTAATTGAGGCACTATCCCCCCAATTGCATAGGAGGGCGATAAGCCGCTTTGCTCTAATACCCAAGCCAACAGGGAAGATGTCGTTGTTTTTCCGTGAGTTCCAGCTACAGCCAGCGAATGTGAAGATTGCATCAACATTTGTAATAATTCAGAGCGGTGCAGCATGGAGCAATTTAAGGATTTGGCGGCTAAAAACTCAGGATTTCCCCTTTTTATATCAGTGCTGTAGACCACCGTCATGCCTGCCAATATGTTTTTGGCGTCATGTCCAATTGAAATGGCCGCCCCTTTTTTTTGTAAACTATCTATGGTTGTGTTAGCAGCCATGTCGCTTCCGCTCACGGAGATATTTCTTTCGAGCAAGATATGAGCCATACCGCTCATGCCGATGCCGCCAATGCCAATAAAATGATAGTTTTTATTCATATAACCTTTAGTTTTACATTATAATTTTTTTTATTACTGCACATAAGTCGCAGGAGCGCGATTTTTGTTTATATTCACGCATGGCGTGCCGCATCGTAGTCCCAGTATTAACCTGTAAGAGCTCTGCAATATGTGTACCAAGCAAATTTGCATTCAATTCACTCTCTAATACCTTTTTAGCGCCACCCACATTGTCCACCATAAAATTGGCGTTATGTTCTTGATGATTATCAGCAGCTGCCGCAAAAGGGATTAATATTGCCGGTACTTCAAATTCTAATTGTTCAGCAATTGTACCAGCACCGGCCCGTGAAATCACCACGTCGGCAGCTCGCCATGCCATGGCCATCTGCACTTCAAAAGATTTCACTGCAGCTGGTATCTGTTGCTGTGCATAGGCCGATCGCAATTTGTCGGCAGAGGAAGAGGTTCCTGTCAAATGGATCACTTGCAATGCAGATTTATGGCCAGTTTGGGCATATTCGATTGCTTGCAAAGCTAGAGAGTTAATCGCTTGCGCTCCTTGGGAGCCACCAAAAATAAGCACAATTGGGAGGTCGGGATCTAAGCCGAAATATTGCTTGGCTTCAACTTTAGAATAGGTAGAATGCGTGAATTCATGTCTGAGAGGCATACCCACTTCTAAGGTATTGCCTTTAAGCAGTGGCAGTGTTTGCGGAAAATGCACGGTTGATATGGTAGCATATTTGGATAATAAGCGATTTACTTTACCAGGAATACTATTTGCTTCATGCAAAACCAATGGTACAGACATCAATTTAGCAGCCACTAAAGGAGGAAAGGAATAGAAACTGCCGAAACCCACGGCCACATCAGGACGAAATTCGCGGATCAATTTGAGGCTTTGGTAAAGGCCTTTACTGATATTAGATAAACTTCTAATAATTGCTAAAGGCGATTTATTAACAAAAGCTCCGCAATCAATGCTTCGTGAAACAAAAGCATTGCGGTCAAAGTAGCGATTTTCCTCTAAACCCCCACCAACAAACATCACCTGGCTGTTAGGAATCTCACGGCCAATTTGCTGTGCCAAGGCGATCGCAGGATAAATGTGGCCGCCCGTGCCTCCGGTTGCAATTAAAATTTTTTTAATCATATATGCCTGTACTATTCCTCTTCTTCCTCTTCCCCGTCATTACTTTGCATAGAATCTCGCGGTAGCATGCGAAGATCGAATTCATTCAAATAAAATTCATAACTGTCCGAATCTGTAATCCAACTCTTCTTAAGAATATTTATCAAAATATATCTATTTTCAACACCAAAAGATTGTAGAATTTGAGGATGCTCTGGAGATAAAATAAATTGATTGAGCTTTTGAATGATTTTGGAACGCGTGGCATTTTGAAAAGCAATAATTCTTTCTTCATCCGGAATGTTTTCAAAATTGAGTATAATCAGGTCCACAACCTCTTGCTCAAAGTCCTGCCAATTTGATGTTTTTTCAATTCTTTGCAGTTTTTCATCTAATTGTTCTTTAGTGAATTCGGGGGATTGCTGCATCTGTTTGAGGTGAGCTAGAAAATCCGTTAAAGATTGTTTAACCCCAGCGATTTTGGCCAGGTGAAAAAATTGCGCTGCTGAAACATTTCTATATTCATGATAGATAGACTCTAGTTTTTGTAGAATCTTGAATTGCTGTTCATTTTCGATCTCAATGTATTTGGCCAAAAGCTCATTAATTTTTGATTCAAAATTTTCCTGAAAAGAATTTGTTTCTTGGTTTATTTTACTTATCAATTCTTCACTTACAGGTCGTAAAGCTTGTTGACGACAGGCATTTAACGCAGAAAATTGCAGAAGAAGGGGGTTCTCCTCTTCTTCATCACCATTAGATGAATTCGCGGTATGTTGTTGTGACTCATTTTGCAAAGAAGTTTGAAATTCTGAGAGATCATATCCGGCTTTGTTCACATGATTGTTTTCATTTATGGCCACTTCTTGGATAGAATCATCTATAAAAATGTGACTATTGAAAACCTGTCCTTTGTTGTTTATTTGCAAATAAGCTATGAGAAATTTTTCCTTCGGTGAAAGTGTGGTTAAAGCTTTATGGGCAAGAATTGCACTTTGAATTCCTCCAGAAATATAAAAAACTACATCTGGCAATTTTTTTAACATCCCAAGTTCATGCTGCAGTCGAACAACTTCAGGGCTGACTGCATGCCTTTCAATCAGGTCCATTGATTTTTTCATGAGTTCTTCACTCAGTGGAAAATAGCGAGGGGCATTATAAACGAGATTTTCCGCACCTGGACGCATCAAAGCCAAGGCTTTTGGAGGCAAAAAGCCCACTTGTTCTGTGGTATTTACCAAGCTGTCCAGCGATATAAGTTTACCTTGTTGCACCAAATGAGAAACTTCTACCGCGCTTGTGCCATCGAGAGTGTTAGCATTTACTAATAAGCGATTCAACGACTTAAGATCATGTGTTTTTCGCATCTGCATAGCATTTGAATCAATGATAATGGTAGCCTTAGGAATAAGCCACTGCAGCACACTTGGCGCAGGCTGCGCGATCACTAGAAATTGGGACAAATCCCCACTGGTATAAATTCTAAGAAAATAAGGACAATTAATGAATTGACCATGCGTGTCGAAATCCGCATACGAGGAATATTTTGATGGCAGAACGGCTGTTAAATGATTTTTAATGAACTCAGGGTCCGACCAGTTTTGATTTTGAGGATGAATATTTTTAATTTGTGCATAGGTTAATGCCATGGCAACATCGGCTACTGCTTTCGAAGCCGTGATTTCCTCCTTATCGCTCTGATTGGTCATCCATAAATAGGCTAAACTTAATGCAATGATTCCGATGACTACAAAAATTCCTCCTACTTTGAGATAAATGATCCAATTTTGGAAAGATAACAAGATTTTTGGAATAGTAGATAAATTGTCAGTGTCGTTAGGGGTAGAGGAGTTTGTATCGCCCACATCATCGTATTCACTTAAATAATAATCTTTCAGAGATAGTTTGGGAGTAGTTGAAGGTGTTGAGATAGCAGGAGCTGGAGGAAGATTTGGGGAAGTAAACGCAAGCGATTCATTAGAAGGAATAATTATGGCTGTCGCAAGGCTTTCTGCCAGCGGGTGAGGCATTTGCTTGTTAATATTTGGTTTTTCGGCCTCTGAAGTCATTTGTTGAGAATACTCAATCGGTTCAAAGTCGATTTCATTCTCCAACTCAAAATAATCTTGATAGAAAATGTCTTTACTTTGCAGAGCTATTAGTAATTCTTCTTCTTCGGGGGTTAGATCAAAAGAAAAAGGGGGAGTTTGCAATGTTTCGGCATATTCAGAGAGTTTTTTTTCAAGAATAATAGGAAGGAGTTCTGTGGTATCGACTAAGTTCGAAATCTCAGCTTCTTCAGGCTTTGTTTCTTTGACATTTGTTTCTTCTAGCGTCGTTTCTTCTACTTTTAATTTTTCATTTCTTATTTCTTCAGTTTTTGCTTCCTCATTTTGCGCTGATTCTCCAGAAGAAAGGGCCGGTAAAATGTGCGGGTTTAAAGATTTGTTTTCCGATTCAAAACGAATGAGTGCGTTGCCAATTTGAATAATGTCATTAGGATTAAGTTTTTTTTTACCAAAAGGTTTGCCGTTTAAAGTGGCAAAAGGGTCATTGGCTACATTAATCAGATAAAAATTTTTTTGTTCTTGAATAATTTGAATATGGCTGTCATATAATGACTTTTCAGAAAGAGAAAGGTCGGCAGCGGGGGAAGTTGCAGAACCGATAGTCACCGTAGGTTGATCGAAATATCGCGTAGTGGTCGGAGGTGAATCAGATATGACTACAAGTCTTATCATGCAGATACCTTATTAAATGGGAAAAGTGATGGAATTTGCAATATTAATTTCACTACTTTAACAAATAATATTTGGAAGATTAGTTGTTTTAGCAGTGATTTTCTATCGAAGGATTTCTAGCATATATTTGCTCCTACGTCAATGAAATTCCTTGCTATTTCATTAATTTCTGTTAAAATATCTTATGTCCTTTTAAACTCGGTCAATTCCAAGTAAGGAGTTTTTGTGTCATCATTACTTAATATTTTTAGGCCCGCAGCAAATAGTCCGGAAATACAGGATCAGGAAATAATAAAAAGTGATTATAAATATTGGCGAGTACGGATTCTTTATTCTACTTTGATTGGCTATGCTTTATATTATTTCACTCGAAAAAGTTTCACTTTTGCTATGCCAGGATTAATTGAAGATTTGCATTTTGATAAAGCCGATTTGGGATTGATCGGAAGTATCCTGTATATCAGTTATGGAGTGAGTAAATTTGCTAACGGCATTATATCCGACTTGTCAAGTCCACGCTATTTTATGGCTCTAGGATTGATTTTAACAGGATTTTGTAACATCTTATTTGGAATGTCGTCTTCTTTCATTTTTTTAGCTATTTTCTGGGGGTTAAACGGCTGGTTTCAAGGTTTCGGATGGCCACCCTGTACCCGATTCCTTACCCAATGGTATTCCCAAAATGAGCGTGGGTCATGGTGGTCCACATGGAGTATTGCCCACAATGTAGGTGCTTTTACAATTCCTTGGATAGTGGGCGCTTCTCTTTATTTCTTCGATTGGCGTTTTGCTATGTTTGTCCCTGGAGCAATTTGCATCCTGGGGGGATTCTTTTTGATTAATCGCTTGCGTGACACACCTCAATCGATAGGATTACCTCCTATTGAGGTTTATCGCAATGATTTTGCCGGAGTCAACCCTAAAGGGGTTGATCAAAAGCTCACGGCAAAAGAAATTTTTATGGAATATGTTGTTAAAAATAAATACATTTGGCTGCTTTCCTTTGCTTCATTTTTTTTGTATGTGGTCCGCACAGGTCTAGGGGATTGGACGGCGCTTTTTCTTTATGAACAGAAAGGGTATAGTCGCCTTGCAGCTAGTGGTTATGTATCGATTTTTGAGGTGGGCGGTTTCTTTGGAGGATTAAGTGCTGGGTGGGCCTCTGACAAATTATTTGGTGCCAGACGGGTGTCGGTATGCGTCTTATGTGCGATAGGGATATTAATCTCCGTGAGCATGTTTTGGTTTGTTCCAAAAGGATATTCATGGTTGGATTCGAGTGCGATATTTTTGATGGGCTTTATGGTGTTTGGACCCCAAGTCCTTATAGGTGTTGCAGCAGCGGAATTATCGCATAAAAATGCGGCTGCCACAGCGACGGGCTTTGCAGGCTGCTTTGGTTATATGGGAGCTGCTATGTCGGGCTATCCGCTTGGAAAGATTACTCAGCTATTGGGTTGGGATATGTTTTTCATCGTGTTAATACTTTGTTGTGTTTGTTTGATCTTATTTCTTGCTCCGATGTGGAGCGTTAAAGAATATCATCGTCCGGTTGTTCCGTTGAAGGACCTTAAAAAAGGTGATACGCCGGAATTTGCTTAAGAGAGTAAACTAAGGTTTTATTATGTGGATCCCCCTGCACGTTCATTCTCAGTATTCTATTCTGGATGCATCAGCTTCTGTTCAAGCAATTGCTGAAAAGTCAGCCAGTTTTGGAATGAAGGCGGTGGCTTTGACTGATCATGGCAACATGTTCGGTGCAGTTGATTTTTACAAGGCCTGTAAAGATGCTGCTGTGAAGCCAATTTTGGGATGTGAGTTTTATGTAGCTCCCGGAATGAGGCAAGAGAAAAAAAAAGAGATGAACCGCTCCAGTTTTCATCTGATCCTCTTAGCTAAAAATAAACAAGGCTACCATAACCTTTGCAAGCTTTCTTCGATAGGTTATCTTGAAGGTTTTTATTATAATCCGCGCATCGACAATGAAGTATTAGCCCAATATAGTGAAGGCTTGATTTGCTTATCGGGTTGTAGCAATAGCCGCGTAGCTTATGAAGTCCTTCATGGGACGCATGAGTCGCTTATTGAACAAATTAAGTGGCATCGCAATCTTTTTGGCGAAGATTACTACTTGGAATTACAGCGCCATCCCATGACAGATCATGAGTTGCATGCTGATGGATTTTATCAAGAGTCATGGCTTATTCAACATTATCAAGGCCATATTCAAAAACAGAATAAAGTCAATCAAGCCTTATTAGAAATTTCTCAAGAACTTTCTATCCCTGTGGTCGCCACCAATGACAGTCATTATTTGGAACGTTCTGATTGGAAAGCTCATGAAATTTTGATCAATGTGCAATCGGGCGAGCCGTGTGAAATTTGGGAAAAAGATTCATATGGAAACCCTAAATTTCGCGTTGCTAATCCAAAACGCCTCACCTACCCATCGCATGAATTCTATTTTAAGAACCCTCTACAAATGGCAACGCTTTTTGCAGATGCACCGCAAGCTTTGGTCTCCTCGTTAGAGATAGGTGAGAAATGTAAAGTGGAGTTGGACTTTAAAACCAAGCACTATCCTGTCTATTTACCCCCAGCTTTGAATGAAAAAGAATATTCAAGGGAAGAGCGGGTACAGGCTGTGGAAGCTTTCCTTTGGCAATTATGTGAAGAGGGTATCGGCAAACGTTATACGACTGAACGCTTAGCAAAAGTGCAAGAAATCTATCCAGATAAAAAACCTGAAGATGTCGTTCGCGAACGCCTAAATTATGAAATGAGTGTTATCGTCCCTAAAGAAATGTGCGATTACCTTTTGATCGTATGGGACTTCATTAATTGGGCAAAGAGTCAGGGGATTCCTGTAGGTCCAGGAAGGGGTTCGGGTGCCGGCTCAATTGTTCTGTACCTCATAGGCGTGACGGACATTGAGCCTTTACGCTTTCATTTGTTCTTTGAACGCTTTATCAATCCTGAGCGCATCTCCTATCCCGATATCGACGTAGACATATGCATGGATCGGCGTGGGGAAGTCATTAACTACACTTTAAATAAATATGGCAAAGACAACATCGCTCAGATCATTACTTTTGGAACGATGAAAGCTAAGATGTCCATTAAAGATGTGGGCCGTGTGCTTAGCGTGCCTCTAGCAAAAGTTAATGAAATTGCTAAATTGATCCCTGAAGACCTAAATATCACTCTCGAGAAGGCTTTGGAGAAGGATCAGGATTTGCGCCAAATGTATGAAAGTGATGAGGAAGCGCGGCGCATTCTCGATATTGGAAGGAAGCTGGAAGGGTCTATACGCAACACAGGAATTCACGCCGCAGGGATTATTATAAGTGGCGAGCCTTTGACCAATTTTATTCCTATTTGCAATGCCAAAGATTCCGACATGCCGGTAACTCAATTTTCAATGAAGCCGGTTGAGCTTGTGGGTATGCTTAAGGTGGACTTTTTAGGTTTAAAGACTTTGACGGCCATTAAAATGTGCGTGGATGCGATTAAATCCAACACTAAGCGGGATATTGATTGGGTCGACTTGCCTCTCGATGATAAACCTTCTTTTGATATTCTCAATCAAGGCAAAACACTTGGCATCTTTCAGTTAGAATCTGGAGGTATGCAAGATTTGGCCCGTCAGTTGCATCTTGACAAGTTTGAAGAGATCATCGCTGTGGGCGCGCTATACCGTCCAGGTCCAATGGACATGATTCCCTCATTTATCAATCGTAAGCACGGACGTGAACCTATTGAATACGACCACGATTGGATGAAAGAAATCTTATCTGAAACTTATGGGATTATGGTCTATCAAGAGCAGGTCATGCAAATTGCCAGCAAGCTTGCTAGATACTCTCTTGGGGAAGGTGATGTGCTTCGCCGGGCCATGGGTAAAAAAGATATGGACCAGATGAATAATGAGCGCGAAAAGTTTCGCGTTGGCGCTAAGGAAAATGATATTGACGAAGAAGTTTCAATGCGCATTTTCGATAAAATGGTGAAATTTGCTTCCTATGGTTTTAATAAATCCCATGCCGCAGCTTATGGATATTTGTCTTATGTTACAGCCTATTTTAAGGCTAACTATCCAGGGGATTGGATGGCTTCCTTAATGACATGTGACCGTGATGATCTAACCAAAGTGGCCAAGTTCATTCGCGAAGGACAGTCGATGGATATTAAAATCCTCCCCCCTGATGTGAATGAGGCTGGTTTGACTTTTTCTTCAGGTCCACAAGGGATTCGCTTTGCGATGTCGGGCATCAAAGGTGTAGGCACAGGCGTTGTTGAAGCAATCATCAATGAAAGACAGAAAGCTGGCCCTTTTAAAGATTTATATCAATTTTGCAAGCGCACAGACCCCAAAAAAGTCGGTAAAAAGGTCATTGAAGATCTTGTGGATGCTGGGTGTTTCGATTTTACGGGTTGGACGCGCGACGCCTTGAAGCAGAGTGTCGATCCTATCTATGAAGCAACTGCTAAGGAAAAAAAGGAAGCCTCGGCCGGGATTCTAAGTCTATTTTCTCTCATGGGCGATACTGAGGAATCCAGATTTCTTAAACCACCCACAGTGAAAAATCAGCGCACAAAGCAAGATCTTTTATTGAGGGAAAAAGAGCTGCTTGGCTTTTTCTTGACTGGACATCCGCTTGATGCTTATAAAGAGATCTTGAAACGCCTTTCATGCACCCCCTTAAGTCATATCGAAAGAATGTCCAATGACACCGTTTTTCGGGCAGCCTTTATTCTGGAAACTGTGCAGGTGCGTATATCTGCCAAAACTCAGAAGAAATTTGCTATTCTTATTATCAGCGATGGGGTGGAAAGTTTCGAGTTGCCTATGTGGTCTGAATTATTTGAAGAAAAAGGGCATTTACTTAAAGAAAATCAATTATTATATGCCGTGCTACAATTAGAAATAAAAGAAGAAGAGCCTCGCTTATCATGTCGATGGATTGAAGATCTTACGCAAGCAAATGAAGCAATGATCGAAGCCTGCGATCTGGCATTCGATAAAGCAAAGCATCAAGTCGCTAAATTTGCCCATCATAAGAGCAGTGCAGCCAAAGCATCGACGGCTTCGACAAAAGCTAAAACAGAGAGTGTTAAACAAGTGGTTAAAACAAAAGTTAAAGAGGTTGTTGCAGCTCCAACCAAGATGCAAGATCCATTGATTTTGAAGATCGATGCTGACGAAGCCAGGTTAAGTCACATTCTTAATCTTAAGCGTATATTTGAAGCGCATCGTGGCGATGTGCCTGTGCAAGTGGAATTTTTGATCCAAGAACATGCCATAGCGACAGTGCATATTGATACAAACTGGGGTGTTAAAGTGACGCCGGAGTTGCATGATGCCCTCCGTTCCCATAAAATAAATTTTTGTGATTGACAGGAAGCTTGAAGCTAGCCTACAATTTTCGCTTGTATGTGATTAAGATTCTATTTTTGTGTTTAATTTGAGGCGATGATGAGATTAAAATTTCTTTTTATGTTTGTATTGTGTGTGACAATGATTTCTAAAATTTCACATATCGAAGCAGCTTATACTTTGAAAAAAGGACGTGTTGTCAATGTTGAATATATTGCCCGCTATTCAGCGCAAGAGCATTTCACGCTAGGTTGTAATGCTGTTGAGGCATGCGATTGGCTCGAGGGTTTGAAACAATTCCGCATCGTCATCACCAATTTCCCTACAACATCTTATGGGCAAGAAGCCAATTATTATGAAGGCGTTTGTTACTATAATTTGAATGAATTGGATTTTGCTAACGAATCTTTTACCACATATCTAAAAGTTCAGAGCAATCCAAGGTTTTTTCAAGAAACTGTCGAATTCAAGTTTCTTATTGCTGAAAAATTATCTGTAGGGGCCAAGCGCCGTTTCTTTGGAACAAAGAAATTGCCAAAATGGGCTTGTGGCAAGGCGCTTGCTCTGAAAATATATGATGAGGTTATTGCTGCAGTTCCCAGCCATGATATTGCTGCAAGAGCTTTGGTTTCCAAAGGCACCCTACTGTGGCAGCTGAGGGATTACCGTTCATGTATAGAAGCCTTTCAAATGGTGATTCGTCGCTTTCCGAAGCATGAATTGACACCTGAATGTTATATATATATTTCGCGTGTTTTTATTGATCAATGCCGTATTGAATTTCAAAATCCTGACATCCTCGCCTTTGCGCAAATTAATGTGCGTAAATTTAAGCAAGAATTCCCTCGCGAAGAACGTATTTGCGAAGCCGAAAATAATGTTCAATTGATTAAGGAAATTTACGCTAAAGGGTTGTATGATACCGGGTGTTTTTATGAGCGCAAATGCAAGCCCCAATCTTCGATTATTTATTACAGGAATACAGTGCATCAATTTCCTGACACCGATGTAGCAGAACTTTGTAGAGATCGACTATATATATTAGATCCAACCTTTGTTAATCCTGCGAGTGATCCAGAAGTGACGTGATCAAGAAATAATATGAAAGAATTCGTATTTCAAATTTTCAATCCGTTGCTATTACTTGTAATACTATCGGGGGCAATACTATTTAGCTGCTGTGGTTATCATTTTAATGATAATTCTGGCCTGGCAGCTAAATATACTTCAATTAGTGTTCCCTACGTTGAAGGCGATCTTGACGGCTCTTTAACGGCTGCTATTATCCATGAATTTGTACGAAGCGGCAGTTTCGAATATCGGCGCACCGGTGGGGCGCTTGTTCTGAAAGTGAGTATCATTGACGATCGAAATGATAATATTGGATTTCGCTATGATCGAAAAAAGGATGGGGAACGAAGAAGATCTATCATTCCCACTGAAACGCGTCGAATCTCTTTCGTGGAAATTAAAGTTGAAGACACTTCTTCAAGTGCCATTGTGCTTGGGCCAGTTCAAATTTCAGCCAATGTTGCTTTTGATCATGATTATGAATATGCAAGGGACGAGGTGAACGTATTTTCTCTGGGACAGCTTAGCGACTTTAATCAGGCTGTGGATGCTGCCCAAGCTCCTTTAAATCAAGTTTTAGCTCGTAAAATCGTCGATTATGTTACTTATAGCTGGGTGCAATAGCAACTTCTACTTGGCGAACGAAAAGCTAGCCAGTCTCGGCTGGTCAATCTGGCTAAAAACCCGCTGAAAAGCATTTTCCATAAATCTAGTGAAATGAAAATCAGAAAATGCTAAGAATAATTTTTTACTGATAGTAATCAGATCGAAAGGTTCTGATTACTATCATTCAAGGCCTTCACGACAGGTAGTAAGGGCGTCTCGCCCTGAATTAACGCAAATAAAATGGGCTGAAAACTACAAAAAAAGACATTAAGAAGCTTTAGAGCTACACAGAGACGCATAACTAAGAATTAATTATATTATCCACGATTGAAGGGTTTTCAATGTCAAGTTCTTCCATGAGATTATTGAGATAGCCACAAGCAATTCCCTCGACAATTTTTTTTCGAATATCTGAATCCCCTGATTTAACTGCAAGAGTTGTAAAAGCCTCTTTCATTCCCTTCATTTCATTGATCATTTGATCGATCGGTTGCATCATTTTGAAGAAAAATTTCTCGCTCCTGAGATTTAATGATGGAACGGTATCCTCTTTTGCCACATCTAAGACCTTTTTTAATTCGAGTGGATTCATCTCTCGGATTTTCGGATCCAAAAAAAAAGTAAGAACATTTCTAACAATAATGATAGTCGATCGCTTTAACTTATCAGCTACAGCTAACTGCTCTGATGTAAGAGGGGTAGGTGGGGAAAAAGGGGTGTTCGACCTTGACGATTGGACCGTCGTTAAGCTTCTGAAAAATTTCTTTGTCAGCATATCCGTATTCACTGCTGCAACTTTTGCAGAAACCATATCTTGATAATAGTGGATAATAATGCTTTTCACTTCTGCAAAATCAATATTGCAAGTGCGAATCAACCTTATTTCATTTTTGAAAAAGTCTTTTACGTATCCGAGGGTAATGAAAGAGGCGAATGCACTAAAAAATCTTTGAGCAAAGGTTTGCGTCGTGATATTGATATAAATCTTATGATCTACCCCTTCACCTAGAGCACAATTAATCTTCATTGCTCCACCAGTAGTTGTGGGTGCCCAAAAGCCTTCAATTTGTTTATAAGTATCATTATAGGCAAAAAAATTATTTCGTTGAAACTGCATATTGTCTCATTTATTACTTGTACAATTTGTGGCCATTGAATTAACAGGGACTAGTCAATTGCCTTTCAGGTTTTCTATAAACTCTTCTTTCTCTGATTGTTCAAAGCAGAAAAATCTAAGTTTAGTTTTTTTTGATCTTTTGTCATTGGGGTAACAAAAGAGGGCAGAGGTTGGGACAAGTTTAGCATAATCACGTCGGTTTAATTAGAAAACATATTTTATATCTCCATTTATCTAAGGACCTTAATGAATTTTGGCAATGGTTTTTAAAACATCACTTTAGTTTCGCCTGAATTTAGAGGTTTTTCGAGCTTAGCTGTTTTTAACTAATTGAACAATCAGGAAAATGTAATCGTGATTTAAATTCAGGATGAGCTTCGCAAAATGCGATTAATTTACTAAACTTGTCAATGCTAATATGTTGAGAAACAAGGGGATCGAATTGGTTTCTGTCAAGGCCATGAAAAGCGTTATATAAAAAATCAAATTGTTCCTCTAAAGTTAATTCTTTACTTTCAGCTATAGCAATTAATGGTAAGGTTGCCTTAAAATCAACTTCAGAAGAACTCCAAGACAATGTCGCATGGGGCTCAACCAATATAATTTTCTTATCGGTTTCATTTAAGGGAACACTTCCTTGCGAGTGAATATTTATTTGGTTACAATTTAAATCGGAAGATAAGGATGATACAGCTTCAGGATTTGGATTACTCTTGGTAAAACAACAAAACATTTTCTAAATCTCCATTAAAGCATCAATATTTTGCTTGCACATGATTCTTTATAGCATAAGACCATTAAAATAGACGTGAAAAAAAAGGTATCGGTAATGGGAGCAAAATTGATAGAATGATGTAGATGGGAAGATATGACATCTCGCATTATTATTTATAGTAACCTATCTGTAATTTTTCTCAAAAACTCGAATGACAAGACACAAACTCACTGATGCATTAACAAAGATGTGATAAAATGGAATCAAAAGATATTTCGAAAAGACAACAGATTCGCAACCTGCTACTGATCATAGGCTCTGCTGTAGGCGTCTCTTTTGCTGCTATGTTTTTTATGCTATATTCTTATGGTCCGGAAGGTTCGTATTTAGCGAAAAATGTTTTACTTTCTCCGGAAAATGTTAAAGCACTTTACTTTAGCAATGCTAATCCAAAGCTCATTTCCAAATCACATCACAAGTCACACAACAATTCCCAGTTTGTATTTGACCTAATCGAATTTTCCTATTACGATTTTGTAAAAAATGCCATGAAAAATAATGAGGCCACTTTGAAGACCTATGGCGAACTCTACACATGGCTAGGAAATGATATTAGTATAACTGATGTTGCGGCGGAAACCGCGATTGCTACAGGATTTAATAACCTTGGAGCAAAACTATCATTCAAAGTAAAAACAGATGATAATAATTCATCGGGCAATGTAAATTTGTTTGAAGTAGATTTTGTGAAAGATTATTATCGCATATCGCTGCGTGGACAAAATAGTGTTAAACAATGGGCTTATTTTAAGCATATCGGCATCCTTGAACAAGCTATAGAGCTACTTGCAACAAAATGATAACAATTACGCCGAAACTTCTTTTTCTTGGTACAGGCGGCTCAATGGGCATCCCTGTGATCGGGTGTAAATGTCCTGTTTGCCAGTCTGAGATCTCTTTTAACAAACGATTGCGTCCCTCAGCTTTATTGATGATTGATGGTAAACGCATTTTAATTGATTGTGGGCCGGACTTTAGAGAACAGGCATTGCGGTATGGACTTGATCAGTTAGATGGAATTATTATTACCCATGCCCATAATGATCATACAGCCGGATTTGATGAATTGCGCATATATTCATTGCGCACCCATCAGGCTATACCCTGCTTACTCTCCCCAGACACCTTAGCGGACTTAAAGCGAAGATTTTACTATATTTTTGACGAAGATAGTCCTTATGCAGCACTGACAGCAAAATTTCAATTGCAGCTTTTAGAAAGTGAAAGGGCTGAAGTGTTGTTTGCAGGGCTTGATGTTCGCTACTTCACTTATCAGCAAGGGGGGATGAATGTTAATGGTTTTCGATTTGGCAATCTTGCCTACGTTTCTGATATTAGAGACTACCCTACAACAATTTTTGAAGATTTAAAAGGTGTTGAAACATTAGTCATAAGTGCTTTGCGTTTTTCCTCTACACCGCTGCATTTTAGCATAGATGAAGCTGTGGATTTTTCGCGACGGGTAGGCGCAAAGCAGACATGGCTAATGCATATCGCCCATGAATTGGATCATGAAAAAGCAAATGCCTACTTGCCGGCAGATATCCGCTTGGCATATGATGGATTAGAAATTTAAAATTGGCGATGAAAAGAGGAAAGTATGCAGCCCGATATAAATAATGGTATTATACAACCAACGCAGGAAAAGGAATCTTTTCGTGCTTTGCTTATTTCCGCATATAAAGGTTCGTCACATAAAGCAATTTGCTTAGAACATCTTCAGGAGTTAGTGCTTTTAGCTGAAACTTATGGAGTGGAAATTTTGGGCAAGATGCCTTGTGTTGTCCGCCGTTATGAGGCCGGAACCTATATCACAGAAGGAAAGCTTGCTGAAGCAGTGGCCATAGTCAAAGAAGTCGATGCTAATCTAGTTATTTTTGATGATGAAATATCACCTGGACAACAGCGAAATCTTGAAAAAGCCTTTGGTGTTCCCGTTATCGATCGTACAGAAGTCATTTTAGGCGTTTTTGCTCAGCGTGCACAAACTAAAGAGGCTAAATTGCAGATTGAGCTCGCTCAGGTTCGTTATCAAGCTCCTCGGTTGAGAAGATTGTGGACGCACTTGTCACGCCAGCATGGCTCAGGCGGTGGTGGTTCCGGAGGTGGGGGGTATACCAAAGGTGAAGGCGAAAAGCAAATCGAGATTGATCGCCGCATCTTAAAACGCAAGATAGATCTTCTTCAAAAAGAATTAGAGGAAGTGCGTTCCCATAGAGAAACGCAGCGCGGTTCGCGCCAGCGCTCAGAAATTCCTGTATTTGCCATTATTGGGTATACAAATGTGGGAAAATCGACTTTATTAAATGCGATCACAAATGCTGGTGTTTTTGTTGAAAATAAACTATTTGCCACTTTAGATACAACGACGAGAAAATACACTTTACCTAACAATCAGGAAATTTTACTGATTGATACGGTTGGATTTATTCGTAAGCTACCTCACCTTCTAGTAGCAGCTTTTAAAAGTACTCTTGAAGAAGCATTCCAAGCAGATATCTTGCTCCATCTTGTTGACACTTCCCACCCCATGGTTGAAGAGCAAGCTAAAACAACATATGAGGTTCTTAAAGAATTAAATGCTGAAGATAAGCCCATTATAACAGTCCTTAATAAGATCGATTTATGCACTGATCCCGAGGTTATCGCGCGCTTAACATTGAAATATCCCAAATCAGTGCAAATTTCAGCCTTGAAAAATACAGGGTTGCAAAATCTTTATGACCTGATGGTTTTGGAGCTCAGCAAGCAACGTCATATTGTGACTTTAAGAATTCCTCAGAGTGACTATGGAGTGGTTAGTGAAGTGATGCGACTTGGACATATTGTCGAGCAAGAATATGAAGATAATGACGTGTTGTTAAAGGTGGATCTGCCATCAGTAAATTTACAAAAACTCAAAAAATATTTGCAAGAGCCATGAACGATCCCTTAGGCGCTCCCAGCTATTCTATCCTTAAATTACCAGAAGCGGAACGTCCGCGAGAAAGACTCATGCGGCACGGCGCAGAAACGTTATCTGCGGCTGAGTTGATAGCTATAATTTTGGGAAGCGGTACTAAGAACGCTCCGGTCTTACAGCTAGCACAGCAGATTGTTGCTCGTTTTGGCTGTTTGCAAAAACTGGCAGAGGCAACCATTGAAGAGTTATGTCAAATTAATGGGGTGGGGATGGCAAAAGCTGTTCAATTAAGAGCGGCTTTTAATTTGGGATTACGTGCCTCACGTCAGGTAATTGCTCCAAAGTATAAAATTGAACATCCAGTACATGCTTACCATTTGGTTAAAGATGAACTGGTTTCTGAGAAAAGAGAATTATTCGTTGTGATCTTACAAGATGTTAGAGGCTGTGTGATCAGTCACCATATTGTGGCAATTGGCACGTTAACGCATGCTCCTGTACATCCGAGAGAAGTGTTTTATCCAGCTATTCGGC
Source organism: Parachlamydiaceae bacterium (assembly GCA_013815395.1). Taxonomy (GTDB): domain Bacteria; phylum Chlamydiota; class Chlamydiia; order Chlamydiales; family Parachlamydiaceae; genus JACDGH01. Next base: position 797 of record JACDGH010000007.1, on the reverse strand, counting down.
ATAAGGCAGCAAGTCTCATTCTCGTTCATAATCATCCTAGTGGGGATTTAACGCCGTCAAAGCAAGATCATGATCTGACAAAGAAATTGATTGAAGTGGGAAGGTTAATAGGTATTCCCGTAAACGATCATTTGATTGTTAGTGAACTGGGGTATTTGTCATTTCGTCAAAAGACAGATGTCTTTAGTTCGATATAGTGGGGTTAAAAAATAATTATGCCATATCAAGACTATTATGGATGAAGAGTTAAACGTATAATTTATTTAGACACTTGGTTAGGTCATATTTTCATTTTAACCGTGAACTAAAATTCGCTTTGACGATTCACTAACCAAAATGAAATTTCCGGATATTTTTCCTTGATTGTATTGGCCCATACTTCTGCTTCACCTAGCGTTGGAAACATCATAGCAGTTGTTGCCAGGCCATCCGCAAATGCACATGACGGTGCAGTCACGCTAGCACTAGCAATCGAAGTTAGGGATGATTCTAGGGGACGGAGCGTTTTTGGATCAAAGATATGAAAAAATGTTGTGGCGTTATTTTCATTTAACAAAGAAACATGAGAGTTAATCGTCCAATTTTGCAAATAGTCCCCGCTAGTGGCAATAGAGCTATTATTAATGGCAAGCACTGCAATTGCTTGTGAAGGGTCAGTATTTCCAAGGCGACTCACAAAAACAGTCCAAGGGCGTTTTTCAGGGTGCTGTCCTTGACAGTGAATTTCTCCACCCCATTCCACATACACATCTGTAAAACCTTTTTTACTTAGGTTTTCCACAAGTCGATCTACACAC
>JACDGH010000174.1 GCA_013815395.1 Parachlamydiaceae bacterium | reverse complement strand
GAATACGACTATTAGAGATTTGTTTACTTAAATTAACCTGCCTAGTCTCACCCGCTCTGAAAAAGATTAATAAGGGCGTTTCGCCCTACATAAATTAATAAAAGTAAAAAATCCCCAAAGTGTTTCGTCTCGTTTGGGTTGTGGGGGAAACAGGGCGAGAAAGACACTCAGGTTTATTTGAGACAATTTTTTTTTGACTAGGCTGAAAAAATTTACGCTAGTCACGGGCACCGGGGCGATATAAAAACGGAAATCAAATTCTTGAAGAAATTTCGAGAGAAACATTGACCTACGCACACTTGACGCCATCGCATAAAAATTGTTGAAAAAGGTAAATGCAAACCAAAATCATCTATTATTTAATTTCATAGCGCACAATAATAAAACAACATTTGATCAAATAACAGGTTATAAGGATAATAAAGGTACGTAAAAACGCTATATTTTTTTCCGTTATTTTATCATTACCCTTATAAAGCTAAAAACATGCCATCTAAGATTAGAGTATTAACCGAGCATACCATCAACAAAATTGCTGCCGGCGAGGTCATTGAAAACCCCTCCTCAGTGGTTAAAGAACTGGTAGAAAATTCTATTGATGCCAACGCCTCCGAAATCTGCATTGAAATTAAAGGGGGAGGTCGTCAGCTTATTCGCATTACTGATGATGGGTGCGGCATGAATAATGACGATGCCTTGTTGTGCTTGGAACGGCACGCTACCTCCAAAATTCGTGAAGTGGAAGATATTCACGATGTCACTACCATGGGATTCCGTGGTGAAGCCATCCCTTCTATCGCTTCAATTTCAAAATTTATGCTCTTAACTTGTCCACAACCCGAAAACTCTCAAGCTGTCCTAACTAGCGAACCATCCTCTTTTGGTACCATGCTCATGGTGGATGGCGGTAAAATTATCAATTGCTCTACCGCAGCCCGCTCGCCTGGAACGACTATTGAAGTCAAAAACTTATTTTTTAATGTACCGGTCCGCAAAAAATTCTTAAAATCCCCTACTGTAGATACGAATGAAATTCTAAAAATGACCTCTATAATTGCTCTAGGACACCCTACTATAAAATTCCAGTTGATCAGCGACAATAAAACCTTATTAACCACTCAGATTTCACAAGATAATAATGATTTTAAAAATCAATTAAACACGCGTGTAGAAGCAATCTTAGGGCATGATTTCTTAGAAAATTGCATTTCTTTAAAGCACGCACAGGATGGGCTACTTCTGCAAGGCGTCATAGGTTTACCCTCTTACACACGCCACAACCGGACCGGACAATATTTATTTATTAATAACCGCGGCGTTTTTTCGCCATTGGTCGCCTATGCTATCAAAGAAGGCTACGGCACCGCTCTGCCCTCGGGGCGCCATCCGGTATTCGTGCTTCACTTATCTATAACAGGCAATCTGGTTGATGTTAATGTGCATCCGCAAAAGCGCGAGGTGCGCCTGCGTCAGGAACATGTTTTAAAAGATCTCATCATTAAAGGCATTGAGCAAGCTTTACAAAGCTCTTCATTTCATTCGCAAAACGTCCATTCCCAGGTCAGTCCAGTTTTTGCCAATACCTTTAACACGCATAGCGGTTTTCCTTTAGTAGCTTCTGATGAAGATTGGGTATTTCGTCCAAAATCGTTAAGTTCCTGGAATAAATCTGAAGAGTTACGTCCTAGTGAACCTACGCCCCATTTTGAAATTGGAGAAATTTCAGAGGATGAGCCTATTTATGCTCCCTTGTCATCAATAGCGCAGCGGTCAATATTTCAAGAATTCCAATTACAAGAACCGCAAAAACCTCAAGAGCCGCTAAACTTTCTTAATCTTCCTCGGCAGGCACGCCCACCGCGTGTTATAGCTACTATTCCCCGTTTTATCATCTTAGATGGAACTGGCGACAGCGAATTTATTTTAGCAGGTCGCGCTAAAGGTCATTCTACTTTCGGTGGCCTCTTTCTAATCGATCAAAAAGCTGCCCACTCGCGCGTGATCTTTGAAAAACTGCAAGAGAATGAAGAGGGACAAATCACGGCGCTGCAATCATTGCTTATTCCTTATTCCATTGAAGTCTCCGCTTTTGAAGCAGCCATATTGCGAGCGTCGGTAACAAATCTCTGCGGTATGGGCATCCATATACGCGAATTTGGCACAAACACCTTTCTCATTGATGCCATCCCTCAAATCTTTGGGGACAGCAATCTGCAAGTATTAATTACTGATATATTACAGGCTTTGCGCGAAATGCAGAGTGATCAGCTGTTGCAAGATGAAAAAAATAAACGGATTGCCCTGGCAGCAAGTCGTACATCTGTATCCTATGATCGTAGGCTATCCCTCGAGGAAGCCCAGGCTTTGATGAATCAGCTCAGCATTTGTCGTCACCCCTATCAATGTCCTCAAGGGAAATCCACTTTACTGCAACTTTCACCAGAAGAACTTGTCCGACAATTTCACAAACAATAATTACGGAGCTCATATGTCATTTAAAGATCGATTAGGAAAACTTCAGCATGCGCTATCTTTAATGTCTTGTGATGCATTAGTGATAGACGATGCTATTAATATTTTCTACATGACCGGCTTAAACCTGTCAGCGGGTAAACTTCTCATCCATCTCAGGGGCGCGCATCTGATTGTCGACACTCGTTACTATGAAATCTGCAAAAAAGGAAGCCCTTTCCCTGTGCTTGAATCCGAAAAGCACTCCTTAGAAACTGTATTAGCCTCTTCAGAATTTGACATCTCATCACTAGGCTTTGATAGCGATAAAACTTCGCATAAGACTTTTCTTTCGCTAATAAATATAATTGAAAAAGTCAATATAAACCGCTTAAACCTAAATGCTTCTCTCTTACAGCTTATCCCTCTAGATAGTCCTTTGAAAAGCCTTCGCAGCATTAAAGATACAGAAGAAATAGCGCTATTGCGCGAAGCTGCCATTTTAGGTTCGCAGGGATTTGATTTTGCTTGCTCATTGCTTAAAGAGGGGATCACCGAACTAGAGGTAGCAATTGCTTTGGAAATTTTCTGGAAACAACGCGGTGGACGAAATGTGGCATTTGATCCGATTATCGCTTTTGGGGCTAATAGCTCCATGCCTCATTATCGGGCTGGCAACCAGTACTTAAAAGTCGGCGATCCTGTTTTGATTGATATTGGAGTTTGCCTCAATCGCTATCATTCGGATATGACGCGCATGTTTTATTTTGGGGAACCGGATCCGCGTATCCGAACAATTCATGCCATTGTAGCTCAGGCTCAACAAACCGCACTAACATTATGTCGACCTGGCACCCTATTGGGTGATCTTGATCTAGCCGCCCGAGAGGTAATTGCAGCTGCAGGCTACGGGGAATATTTCACGCATAGCTTAGGGCATGGCATTGGACTTGAAATCCATGAATTTCCGATCATTAAAAACATTTTACCTTACAAAGATGTTGTCCTTGAGGCCGGAATGGCTATAACCATTGAACCAGGGATTTACTTACCTGGTGTGGGAGGGGTAAGAATAGAGGACACCGTCGTTATTACAAATGATGGGCATGAAAACTTAACTAGAATAAAAACAATGTAAAAACGAACTGTAAAAACGAACTTGTAAATAAAGTGTTAATTTGATATAAATACTTTTATTATTTAACAAATAAAGGCCGATGTTTAGTTTTCGCCAAAAAATCTTTATTAGCTATATTGCCGTTTTTCTGGTATTTATTGCCCTTATATTCCCTTTTGCCACTTACATGGTGCGTAAAATAGCTACAAAAGCAATGGAAGATCGAGCGAAAGAATTGATTGCTAAGATTGAATCGGCCCCCAATGACGATGCACTAATTCGTCGCCTTAAAGAACAGAAGCATTTACTTTTTTTCCGCATCAGCGTGATCAACAATGAAAGCAAGATTATTTACGACACACATACCAAGCGTCTGCTCGGCCCCAGGTTCAGTCAAGAATATGTGGTAGATCATCCCGAAGTCATTCAAGCCTTCAAAAATGGTGTTGGGTATAATGAAGACTATTCAGAGCTCTTAGAGCAGAAATTCTCTTTCTTTGCCAAATCATTTGATTTCCACGGGAAAACATACGTGATGCGCACGGCATTTCCTTATAAATATGTGGCGGAATTGACTCACGATTGCGAAATTAGCTTTCTGGGATTAGCCACGTTGATTTTATTGCTTTTCAGTGTGATGACTTGGTTCGTTATCATCCATTTAACAAGTCCTATTCAACAGATCATCAACGCTGTTACTCCTTATCAAGAAGGCAAAGAAGCCACCATTCCAGAAATAAAATTAAAAGCTTCAAACAATAGCGATGAGTTCGGCAAGCTAGCCATGACCCTTAATTCGATGTCCTCTAAAATTCAAAAACATATTGACACCATTATCACAGAGCGGAATGAAAAAAGCGCTATCCTGGAATCCCTCGTTGAAGGGGTGATCGCCATAGATGAAAATAGCATAATTACCTATGCAAATGACATGGCTTTAAAATTACTGGGATTTGATCGCCCCACACTGCTTGGACAAAATTTTAGCATTACAAATCAACCCACTTGCTATGCCCTGTTAATGAGCTGTCAAAGAGAAAAAAAGCCTTTAACAAATCCCCTAACTATCACAGGTAAAAATAATTTAAAAACATTTTTGGATATCTTAGCAGCCCCCAAAGGACAAAATAGCGGCGCAATTTTGGTGATGCAGGACCAAACATCGCACTACAAACTCCTTGAGATGCGAAAAGATTTCATTGCCAATGCCTCGCATGAACTCAAAACCCCCATCACTATTATCCGAGGGTTTGCAGAGGCCTTACATGACAATCCCGATCTTCCTCTAGAAACTAGAAGCGAAGTGACCGGAAAAATTGTAAAAAGCTGCAAGCGAATGACAACACTAATCAAAGATTTATTGACTCTTTCCGATATAGAAAATATCCCTCAATACAAATTGATGGAATGTGATATTTATGACATGCTTCAGATGTGTAGTGACAACCTTCACGATGGATTTCCCGATGCGCAAATCACCATTCACAAGAATTCTGAAGAAGAATTGGATGTGATTGCAGACCCAAGCCTGATGGAGCTTGCGCTAATGAACCTCATTGAAAATGGAATCAAATATTCCACCCCCCCAGCCCAAATTGTCATTAACTTGGATAAAGTTTATGACAACGTCCAAATCACTATAGCGGACAAAGGAATCGGCATCCCTGCAGCCGACTTAGAACATATCTTTGAGCGCTTCTATACTGTGGATAAAGCTCATTCCCAAAAGATGGGAGGTTCAGGCCTCGGTCTATCAATCGTGCAAACGATTATCCATAAACACTTTGGTCAGATCTCTGTTGAGTCTGAAGTTGGTAAAGGTACCACCTTCACTATTCTGCTCCCATATAGTACAGAGCTCACATGTTAAGTCCCAACCTCGCCAACTTAATTTTGACTCAAATTTTCAACTCATTATGGTTAATTCCACATAATGCATTGAAATTTTTATACTTCTTAAGAGTGTCTACAACACGATTATCAATGAAACTGATCTATACCGCATAAAGTTTCTGGCAAACATCTTTCTATCCTTTTCGTATTTGAAAGTGTTACCCTGATTTGAACCAGGCCCTTTTTTTGCCTAAATCTTTTCCAGTTCGCATAATATTCTATGGATAACTGGCCACACGCACAGAGCTCTGAGTATCCATGGTGTTCTGCAAAGTGGTTTCAAAAAAACTCTCCAACATCATTTTGTAAAACGGTAAGTAGTTTTAAGACCGATACAGTCAAGGTGATGGACGACTTCTAATGCGGAAGCAAAGCGCAGCAGGAGCTGCGCACTCCAAGCGCGTTGCGTAGAAAAGAAGTTACTGACCTTTAAAGTGCTTTTGAAGCTGAATGCTCTTTTACTACGCAAAGCGCTTGGAG
>JACDGH010000173.1 GCA_013815395.1 Parachlamydiaceae bacterium | reverse complement strand
GTGTTACGGTTACTATAAAACCTACTAAAATGACAGATCCCACTTTTTGCGGTCCATCTTTTAATAATCCACCGATATTGCAGCACGCTTCCACACCCCAATATGCAAAAATAACTGTAGAAACAGTGGCACCTAGTCCTCCTATGCCACCCATATCGATAGACATATCTGATTTAAAGTAGAAGAACATCACTGCGATGACCATTAAAATCGGCGTCAGTTTTAGCAATGTGGCGATACTTTGTACCTTACTGATCTTGGAAACAGAGATCGTATTAATTAAAGTGTAGAATGAGGCTAAGATCAAATTGAAAACGATAGGATGCTCTTGGATCAATTTTAAGCCTAAGTTAGTTGCCATTCCATCGCGAAGCACTGTGCTCACACTGGCCGCTGTTCCCAAATACCCTAATAAATATCCCCAATGCGCCACGCAACCAGCAATGGGATTAATTCCGGAGGTACAATAATGATAAAATCCCCCTTCACCAGGAAAGAGTTTGGCTGCTTGGATCAAACTCCACACAATCGGGCACAAAAGTAAGGCGATTAATGGCCACCCTAAAAAGCTTACGTTACCCGCTGAGCCAGTCATGGGACCAACCGCATATAAAATACCGGCACCCACCATGATATTGATGCTCATGAGTACCGCAGCAGAGTAAGAAATTTTACCTTGATTCACTGACATAGGATACACCTTTTGATGTAATTTAAATTAATTAATACATACTATTATACTCTATAAGTAATTTAGTTGCAATTCTTTTTTTTAAAAATTAAAGTAAGGCGTTTTTATAGTAAGGCGTTTTTATAGAAAGACTGAGCAAATAAGGTTCATAGGATGAATTGGGGGCGGGATTTCTTAGGGTAGGTTTTATATGTTATACAGGCTAAGGGGAGAACACAGAGTCAGGAACGATAAAAAAATATTAAACGATATAACGATATAACGATAAAAACGATAAAAACGATATAACGATAATAAAGATAATAACGATACCGATAATAAGAAAAAATAATGGTTCTTGGGAATTATGCCGACGTCGGCATAATTCCCAAGAACCACAAATTATTGGGGCTAATAAAATATATTGATCTTTGAACAAGTCGATCTTGATTAACGGAAAAACATAATGTGCTAAAATGTAGAAAAAGGAGTAGTCATGAGCAGCACACATTCAGATCGTACAAGAATGACAATAGATATGCCTATTAACGAACATAAACAGCTTAAAGCTATGGCTGCATTTATGGGTGTATCTCTTAAAGATCTCGTTCTATCCTGTGTAAGAGATCATTTATTTAGTCAAAATAAACCTAATGAGGAAACGCTAAAGGCTTTCAAAGAAACTGAAGAAGGCATTGGATTGGTTAAGTGCTATAACTTTGATGATTTCATTGCAAAACTTGGATTAAAATAATGCTAAAATTGCTTTTCGAACCAAGTTCAAGAAAGAATTAAAGAAACAAGAATCCTACCACACTCTATAATAGTTTTTTATCATTTGATTCATGTGGATTCCGACTGAGCCAAGATTGATAAAAATTGCTAGTTGTTACCGTGGAGTATATCTTTGGGCTACCGAATACGTTTGGTCCAATACTCTCTTTTATTCCTTCCGTTGTAAGCAAGGCTGAAAGCTCCGAAAAAGTTGACTGTGAGGCTCCAATAATTTTATTTGTATGGCTTAGCAGAAAAAAGTCAATAAGACCTCCCAATTGGCTTGATAAATCATTTCTTGAAATTCCATGTTCTTTATGATCATAGGTCAAAACTTCAGCTTTAACCTGTTTTTTGAACTCATTAATCACCTTAGCAGTATCTGTTGCAAGAAAAAATTTCGTTGTGATGCCCTTTAGTTTATTTATATTATCAACCTTATTCATTCTATCCACTAAATCATCAAAAAGCGAGTATTTTGAAAACTGACTATAACCCCTAAAGTACTTATCGCCTACTTCTTCACTATAACTTCGATAGTGAACACCAATCATTTGTATTTTATCATTTACAAATTGATTTGAAAAATGTTTGTTTGCGTATTCGTCGACTTTTTGAGTGACAAGCTTATTGGGATGGAGATTCCTTAAACACTCTAAATACGACTTCAAAATAGAATCTTTTGATTCTATCGAAAAATTAGAATTGTCAAGAAAATGACCAGTAAAATCTTTTACTACTGTGTGCAAATAGATAACTTCTTCATTTGATGTCATAATCCTTTCAGTAAGAACTTCGGGTGATGACAAAAAATCTCTCATATTCATAATCTTAATATTATAACCTGACCAAAAACTATGTGTTCGCATAGAAAGAAATTTATCGCTAGGGATGATATAATTATCAAACAAATCATTAAAGTGAGCGGACATTTCCATTTGATCAGATCGATCATCGTGCCCTTCATTTTTAAATTTCCAATCCAAAACTAACGTTCTACCTGTAAAACGGGCTACTGCATAGGCTGATGCAATTGACCCCACCCGATTTCCTAAACCGCCTCTCGGATTAATAACAAGATATTTTGGATTTTCCAAGCTACAGTTAAGATAGGACAAGGATTTTGTTTCTTTTGGCTCATTCACATTAATATCGATAGGGAATGTATCGCCGCAAAAAAATGTTTCTGGAATACCCGATAGTTCCTGAGTGTAATTATTAAATTTTTTAATATAATTATATTCCATAGACTTTGCATTCAATTGATCAATACAGGAAAGGTCAATAGGAAAGGAAGTAATTGCCTCAGTAATTCCAGCCCTTATAATATTGTTGGAATTTTTAAAAATATTAGTCACATCAAAGCCGTTCTCTTTAGCAAATAAAAGGGTCCCGGTAAGCAATGCTAATATTTTAACTATAGAAAGACCTAAATCTAATTTTTTGTTTATATGATTCAATTCAGCAGGAGAATGATTAGGAGACTCTATCGGTAAATGCTCGAGGGATTTATCTGTAATACGTTCAAAATGCTTTGGAAGCAGGTCGTCAGTGGATGTGTTTTTCGGTCTTTGATCCCAAATTTGTTGAGGTAGTGATGTATCCCGAATATCCTGAACATCTAAGTTTGCAGTTTCTTGAATTCCAAAAGATTTCATGGTATTAACAATCATTTTGACTCCGTGATAAAATTTCAACAAACTTAACATTATAATATTAAGAATATATAAAGAAGGAAGCATCCTTCCCTCAGCCGGGGAAACGTGATTAGCCCCGGTTGAAGCAATTAGCGGAACCCGGGTTTAAATAACAAAAAGAAATGCGCACCGGTAGCTCGAGATTCGTGTATTTTTTTTAGTCAAAAAAAGATCTCCTCAAACGTAGCCAGGACGTCTCGCCCTGGCTACATATTTGAGGCGTTTTTTTTTTGACTAAACACCCGAGGCTCTTCGCGTTTCCCTGACTGGGAGAATGTTTTTGGTTAAATACTAGGATGGGTAGTTTTAGCTTTGAATTCGCGATAGATTTTAATTCTATTTTCCGCGCGTTTGATCGCACTTTTTATACTAACAAGATCTGTGCTCGCATCCGAAGACGTTAATTCAAGCCGACTTTGAGCTTCTCTCAGAGATGCTTCTGCTCTTTTAATGTCGATCTCTTCTGCCAGCTCCACGGCATCAGCAAGTACAGAAGCGCTATTATGTGACATTTCTAAAAAACCCCCAGAAACGGCATATAGAAATTTATCATTCTCAGTCACATAGCTTAGCTTTCCAGGCAATAATGTTGTAATTATGGGAGCGTGGTTAACCAATAGCTGCAAATACCCCTCCCCTCCTGGCGCTGTGACTGATTTTACTTCTCCCTCAAATATGAGTTTCTCAAGCGTGACTACTGAAAGAGCGAACATATTTACACCATCTCTGCTGGCTTTTCAGAATCCTTCTTTAATTTCTCAGCATTTTCAAAAACATCTTCAATTGTTCCTACCATATAAAAAGCTTGTTCGGGAATATCATCCAAGCTACCATCGACAATTTTTTGAAAACCTTTAATTGTATCTTCTAGCTTTACGTACTTACCTTGCTTACCTGTAAAGGTTTCCGCCACAAAAAATGGTTGCGAGAAAAATTTCTGAATTTTACGCGCTCGTGTGACTAGTAAACGATCTTCCTCAGAAAGCTCATCAATACCCAAAATGGCTATGATATCTTGCAGCTCTTTGTAGCGCTGCAGAATTTTTTGCACTTGTCGAGCAAGCTCATAATGATCTTCTCCAATAATCCTAGGATCAAGAATCCTGGAGGTTGAGGTTAAAGGATCGATAGCCGGATAGATCCCTAATTCGGCAATTTGACGCGATAAAGTAATGGCCGCATCCAAATGGGCAAATAAACTGGCAGGTGCTGGATCAGTATAATCATCGGCTGGTACATAGATAGCTTGCACAGAAGTTATTGAGCCGGTTTTAGTCGATGTGATTCTCTCTTGCAAAGTTCCTATATCCAACCCTAAGGTGGGTTGATAACCTACCGCAGATGGCATTCTACCTAAAAGTGCTGAAACCTCAGAACCTGCTTGGACAAAACGGAAAATGTTATCAATAAAGAGCAATACGTCTTGTCTTTCAGTGTCTCGAAAGTATTCAGCCATTGCCAATCCAGTGAGTCCCACTCGTAGCCTGGCACCTGGGGGCTCGTTCATTTGTCCAAACACTAAACTGGTTTTAGAAAGCACTCCTGATTCTTTCATTTCTAACCAGAGATCATTGCCTTCGCGGGTGCGTTCCCCTACGCCGCAAAATACCGAAAAACCGCTATGTTCTGTGGCGATATTTCGAATTAATTCCATTACAATCACTGACTTACCAACCCCTGCACCCCCAAACAGCCCAATTTTCCCCCCTTTGGCAAAAGGTGCAATCAGATCGACAATTTTAATTCCTGTTTCAAAGATCGATGTTTTCGTTTCTTGCTCTTCAAGTGGTGGAGGGGCTCTATGGATAGGTGCATAAATTGTTGACTCTGCAAGTGGTCCCAATTCATCTAAGGGCTCCCCTAGCAAATTAAATATCCTGCCTAAAGTGTTTGGCCCTACAGGCACTTTAATGGGCTCGCCCGTATCCAGCACATCCATCCCTCTGACAAGCCCATCGGTAGATGACATAGCAATGCATCTGACAATGTTATCGCCCAGCTGAGTTGAAACTTCAGCAGTCACATTTACATTGTGTTGCTGGTCGACAATTTTGAGTGCATTCAAGATATTGGGTAACTTATCTGAAGGGAATTCCACATCAATTGTGGGACCAATCACTTGTTTAATTTTTCCTGTGGCCATATGTTTCCTTTATTTCAATCCTTCGGCGCCGCTGATAATTTCTAACATTTCTTTAGTAATGCTTGCTTGACGCACCTTATTGCGCGTAAGCGTAAGGCTATAGATCATTTCATCAGCATTTTTTGTTGCTGTTCGCATAGAAATAATTCTGGCAGCTAATTCGGAAGCATAGGCTTCATCTAAGGCAGAATGCAGCTTTCCCACTAAAAAGCGGGGCATAATTTCATTAAAAATTGCCTCTGCCGAGGGCTCATAAATGTAATTTATGGCGGGTTTACCCTTTGCAGGCTCGCTAATATTCAAAAACTTTTCTACAATCACTTTTCTGGAGATAATATTAACAAAATGGGTGTAGATGATCCAAATTTCGTCCAGCTCTCCTTTAATGAACCAATCGCTTAATTGTTGCACAAAGGCTTGTACTTTTGGAATATCTTGCTTTTCCCCGTCTTCGAAAGCTTTATGCCTAATTCTCCACTGTTTATTGCGGTAATGATCAATGGCTTTACGTCCCATAAGAATCAATTCGACTGCATCTTGGGAGTAATTTTTCAGGAATTTATCGGCCGCAGAAAGAATGTTGGTATTATAAGATCCGCATAGGCCTCGGTCAGCTGTAATGACAAATACACCTGTCTTTTTCACCTTTCTTGCAGTCATAAAAGGG
>JACDGH010000172.1 GCA_013815395.1 Parachlamydiaceae bacterium | reverse complement strand
AAGAAAGTTGTTAAAAAGCTTAATAGCAGATGGATGGGACAAACTATTCCAGTTGTTGTTGAAGGTTATCACCCAGAGAGTAAATATCTAATGCGTGGACGTCATCTTGGACAATGTCCGGATATCGATGGACAAGTAATTATTAATGACTGCAGAGGTGTAAAAGCATTTGGTCAAATTTATAACGTCAAAATTACCGACGTAGCTGATTATGACCTTGTTGGTGGGGTTGTTAATTAACTGTACTTTACAAAAACGAAACTTATGCCCATCTTGAACATGAACACTCACTATTTTCAGGAGGAATCATGTTCAAGTGGTTTGAACAATATCAAGCAGCTAGCAAACAGACTAAGTATTTTATACTTAATTGGATAATTTATGGTCTTGCTATCATCATCACAACAGTATATTGTTATGGCCGATTAGATTTTGTGCGCAGTTACAAAACACCCCTAACCGAGATGCATCATCCGCAGAAATAAAATAAGGTAATTCAGCTTCATGACAAGTACAACACCTGACTATCATAGCCACGAAGAATTTATAAATAGAAGTCGTAAACTCGCCGACATTCGTAATTTAAATATTGACCCCTACCCTCATACTTTTCATCCCACTCATACAGCCAAAGGTCTCCTTGAAAAATATACTGAAGCATCATTAGGAAATAGTGAAGATGCTGCTGCGGGAACCACCGAAGCTGTTATTGTGGCTGGACGTTTAGTCCTTTTTCGAACAATGGGTAAAAATGCTTTTGCGCATATCCAAGATCAAACCGGCCGTATTCAAGTGATGTTCAATAAAGAACAGACAAAGATTGGAGGCTACGCAACGCCTGCTGATAGCGATCCAGAAGCTCTTACGCCCATGAAATTTATTGAAAAGAAAATAGATCTTGGCGATATCGTTGGCATCAAGGGTCATATCTTTCGCACTCAAAAGGGCGAGTTTACTATCTTCGTAAATGAAGTCACTTTGCTATGTAAAACACTTTTGCCCTTAGCTGATAAACACAGTGGTTTGGTCGACAAGGAATTGCGTTATCGCAAACGTTGGTTAGATTTGATTTCAAATGCTGAGGTTCAAGACACTTTCCGTAAACGTAGCCAGCTTCTGAAATTAATCCGCAATTTTCTAGATGAGCAGTCCTTCTTAGAAGTTGAAACTCCCGTGCTACAAAGTATTTACGGGGGGGCGGAAGCGCGTCCGTTTGTAACCGAGCTTAATGCCTTAGAACAAGAAATGTTTTTGCGTATTTCTTTGGAAATACCTTTGAAAAAGCTGATTGTTGGTGGCATGGATCGCGTGTATGAGATTGGACGTGTATTCCGCAATGAAGGAATCGATCGCAATCATAATCCAGAGTTTACTTTATTAGAGGCGTATGCAGCTTATTGGGACTACAATGATATGATGGTCTTTGTCGAACGTTTGTTCGAGAAGCTGGCCCTAACATTGTATGGAACGACAAAAGTATTGATTAATTCAAACGAAGATGTAGATGCAAAACCTCTTGAAATTGATCTCAAAGCGCCATGGAAGCGAATGACCATGAAAGAAAGTATTCGTAAATATGGTGGTTTGGATGTCGATGCACTTTCTGATGAAAAAATGCGCGAATTTTTATTGAAAAGTGGACATATCGATCCGAAAAAACTTAATGTATTGTCTCGCGGGCTACTAATTGCTGCTCTTTTTGAAGTGTTGGCAGAGCCTCATCTAGTGCAACCGCATCACATTACTGATCATCCTATTGAAACAACCCCTCTATGCAAACTTCATCGCGATCCAAAAGAACGTGCAGAAGGTTTAGTCGAGCGTTTTGAAAGTTTCATAATGGGTCAAGAAATTTGCAATGCTTATTCCGAACTAAACGATCCTGAATTGCAGCGTCAGCTCCTTGTGAAACAAGAAAGTCGACGCGATGCCGGTGATGAAGAGGCAAGCCCATTGGATGAAGAATTTATCGAAGCGATTTGCCAAGGAATGCCCCCTACTGGTGGTGTAGGTATTGGAATCGACCGCTTAGTAATGTTGCTTACAAATTCTCATTCTATTCGCGATGTTCTATATTTCCCGTGGATGAAGCAGCACTAGATAAGGAATTGGTTTGCAATGCATTCAGCAGAGCATTTTTATTATATCAATAGTCCCGTGGTAGATATGCGGCTCTGTCCAGACAGAGCCGCAGAAGTCGTTTCTCAGGCCATATTTTCTGAACAAGTTCATTTTTTTGAAAAGGTTGGGGAATGGGTTAAAATTGAAACGGTAGCTGACCAATACACGGGATGGATTAAAAATGATGAATTGCATTCCAGGGCAAATAATTTTTTAGAAAATCCCGATGGTTTGTTTGCACAAGTGGATCGCAATGCAGCCCATCTTTATCATGTGCCGGACGTAATTTACGGTCCGATTTTAACACTTCCTTTTGAAAGTCGATTGCGCCTAGTTGAACCTTTAAGCATCTCGCAAAGTAGATGGCTTAAAGTGGCCATGCATAATGACATGGAAGCTTATATTCAGCGAGGTGATGTTACACTATTGCCTAGCAAAATCTTGAATTTTGATGAAATATGCGCGTTTATCAAAAAATTTCTGGGTCTACCCTACACTTGGGGAGGTCGTTCTAGTTTTGGTTACGATTGTTCTGGCTTTGTGCAAATGTTATATCGACAGATGGGCATCTTATTACCGCGTGATTCTAAGGACCAGTGCCAATGGAAAGGATTTAGGGAGGTTTATATCTCAGATTTGCAAGCAGGGGATTTGCTTTTTTTTGGATTAGATATTGATCACATTAAGCATGTAGGCATGTACGTGGGAGATCAAAGCTTCATTAATGCTACCGTTCTCGAAAACATGCCATATGTTCATATAAGTTCAATGAATGGTCTAGAATGGCAAGGTAATGGAACAGGTAAATATCCGTTTCGTACCGTCCGTCGGGTGATTTCCTAAAAAACCTTCCAAAATCCAAGCTATATGTTGCTCTTAAAATCTTTTGAGGTCTTTTGCCATGTTCTCTCCGAAGGGAGGCCCGATTGCTGCACGAGTTTAGCTATCAGAGCCGTCCATCCGGTTTGGTGACTTGCCCCTAAACCTTTACCAGTATCTCCATGAAAATATTCATAAAAAAGCATCATGTCCTTCCAATGGGGGTCATCATTGAAGATATTTTCCTTACCAAATACTGGACGTTTATTTTCATGATTAAGAGTAAATATGCTGATTAGGCGACGAGAAAGTTCCGTAGCCACTTCCCATAAGGTAAGATAGCGACCAGAACCTGTTGGACATTCTACTTTTAAGGTTTCACCATAATAATAATGAAATTTTTGTAATGATTCAATGATTAGAAAATTGAGAGGAAACCAAATTGGCCCCCTCCAATTAGAATTGCCTCCGAATAGATGGCTCTCAGCTTCAGCAGGCTCATAGGAAATAGAAAAGTCTTGATCATTCAAAGTCAGCTTATAAGGATGGTTTTGATGAATTTTTGAAACCGATCTTAGACCATATTCTGAAAGAAATTCTTTTTCGTCGAGCATATATCTTAAAATACTGATCAGTCGATCGCGTGTAAGAATGGCCATTAGGTTTTTCTCACTAATACCGGGTAAGCTGATAGGAGCCATGTTTAATTGATATTCGGGGTGACGGTTGAGAAACCATTTCATCCGACTCTTAAAGACGGGTAATGTTGTAAGATAATCACTTCGGGCGGTTTCTACTGCTAATAGCGGTAGTAGACCAACAAGTGACCTCACTTTAAGATGTGCAAGAGTATTATCTGGTTTGTGAATCACATCATAAAAGAAGCCATCTTCATGGTCCCATAAGGAAAGGCCTTTGCCTCCGCAATTGACCATTGCCGCAGAAATACGGAGAAAGTGCTCAAAAAATTTTGAGGCTAGGTCTTCGTATACTTGACGGTCCTGAGCTAATTCAAGAGACATTTTAATCATAATAATACAAAAAAATGCCATCCAGGATGTGGCATCTGATTGATCAATATGCCCACCTGTAGGAAGAGGCTTACTTCGGTCAAACAGGCTGATATTATCTAATCCTAAAAAGCCCCCCTCGAAAATATTTCTGCCGTCAGCATCCTTTCGATTGACCCACCAAGTGAAATTCAATAGCATTTTATGGTAAATACCGCTGAGAAATGCCTTGTCAAGGGTTCCGTTCATATGAGCATCAATTTTATAAACGCGCCAGGCTGCCCAAGCTAAAACGGGAGGGTTGGCATCACTAAAGTTCCATTCATATGCGGGAAGCTGTCCATTAGGATGCATATACCATTCACGAGTCATTAGCGTAATTTGGCGCTTGGCAAAGTCGGGGTCGATTAAAACAAAGGAAACACAATGCATGGCAAGATCCCAGCTGGCATACCAGGGATATTCCCATTTATCAGGCATAGAAATAATGTCGAAATTAACTAAATGCAGCCAGTCTTTATTACGTGAAATTTTTCTTTTTGGCAGTTTTTTAATTTTGCCATCAGCATTCAACCACTGATCAACATCGAAGTAATAGAGTTGTTTAGTCCATAAAAGACCAGCAAAAGCTTGGCGCTGGATTTGATTTTCTTCAGCAGAAGTTTGCGGGTTTTGTAAGGATTGATAAAATTCGTCAGATTCTTGTTGCCGTTGCGAGAAAATTTTATCGAAGGAGGATAGGGGATCATTTAATTGATTTTTTGTCAGACGTAAACGAATGCTCCATGAGCTTCCGGCTGCTATAGTTTCTTTGTAGACAATACCGGCCTTGGTGCCTGTACTATTAGGGTTAATTGCGCCGGCCTCCCCTGCAATGAGATAGCGATGGAAGGCATCTTTTACATAAGGGGAAGCTCCCTCTTTATCGAAAAGAAGTTTTTGATTAGTGTCATTTTCGGTAAATATGATGGCATGAGCCCCTTCAGCATAAAGAATATATTGGCCAAGGGCTGGATGGGAGGTGAGAACAGCTGTGACATCAGAAGATTGGGAATAGATATTCATATTGGGTTTAATTGGCACATCATTCATTGGGCCTGCCGGATATCCCCAACTCCAAGTGTTTCGAAACCATAATGTGGGAATAATATAGAGTTCAGAAGGATCAGGTCCACGATTAAATGCTGTTATTTTTATCAAAATATCATCTTGCCCATCCTTTGCATATTCGATAAAAACATCAAAATAACGATTTTCATTAAATACTCCAGTATCCCAAAGCTCGTATTCCCCTTCTTTTACAGAACGGTGAAGATTTTCCTGGATCAATTTGCTATAGGGGAAGGCCGCTTGGGGGTATTTATAGAGCATTTTCATGTAGGAGTGGGTGGGAGTATTGTCCAAGTGAAAATAGTATTCCTTAACATCCTCACCATGATTTCCTTCTAAATTGGATAACCCAAAAAATCTTTCTTTAAGGATGGGATCATGGCCATTCCAGAAAGCCGGTGCAAAACATAGGTATTGATTTCGATCTGATATCCCAGCTAAGCCATCCTCATTCCAACGGTATGCCCTGCTGCGAGCATGGTCGTGTGTAAAATTTTGCCAGACTTCCCCGTCAACGCTAAAATCTTCACGTACCGTTCCCCAAGCTCGATCGCTAAGATAAGGCCCCCATTCTTTCCAGTTGGCTTCTCTTTTCTTATGTTGCTCTAAGCGTTGATGCTCTTCTGTGTTATGTGAAATCAATGGAATGCCTCGGTTCATTTTAAATTTCACAATACTAACTTAAGGTCACTTCGTCAATGAATTAGAATAGTATTTTATTTAAAAGATTATTTTGCAAAAATGCTATAAAGAGTCTAGCTTAGCTTGGCTCTCTTAGTTTTACTTTAAGTTTAAACTTATACTTAAACGCATTCGAAAATCGGATTTTTGGCTTTGAGAATTTCCCGACCTTCGACGATTTGCCAAAAACCGATTTTTGAATGCATTTAGGTATAATCAATTCAGGATAA
>JACDGH010000006.1:15423-27305 GCA_013815395.1 Parachlamydiaceae bacterium | reverse complement strand
TCGGTGGCGGCCTGGGTGGATACCCTGCAGCAATTAGAGCTGCACAAAAAGGCAAATCTGTCGCTCTCATCGAAGCCAAAGAAGTTGGTGGCACCTGCCTTAACCGCGGTTGTATCCCCTCTAAAACTTTGATCGCAAACGCTGAAGTGTTGCAAAAAATCCAGGACGCCGAGCAATTTGGAATTGTCGTAGGCTCTGTCAATTTTGACTACGCCAAAATGGTCGATCGCAAAGACAACACCGTCAATAAGATCCGCAAAAGTTTAGAAGGACTAATCGCCTCAAATAAAATCACACTTTTCCGTGGTTTTGGCCAACTTCTCGGACCACACACCATTAAGATAAGTGGCATAGACAACGAAGAAATTTCTGCCGATAGTATTATAATTGCCACTGGTTCAGAACCGCGCAATATTCCTGCATTTGCTTTTGATTTTAAAAAAATTCACGATTCCACATCATTACTGAATTTGCGAGAGCTACCAAAATCATTAGCAATTATTGGTGGGGGCGTTATAGGCTGCGAATTTGCCTCTCTCTACGCAATATTAGGTGTTAAAGTAACGATTTTAGAAATGCTACCCAGAATAATTCCTATGGAAGCCGAAGGTGTTTCTGTGGCTTTAACAAAAGCTTTCAAGAAAAAAGGGATCGCTATCGAAACATCGGTAACCGTTGAAGGCATTAGTACTGCTGGCCCAGGCGTGTGTATTAAACTTGCAGGTGGAAAAACTATCGAGGCTGAGATTGCCTTAGTATCCGTTGGAAGAACTCTCAACACTCAGGGGATTGGCCTAGAGAAGGTTGGGGTGATCGTGCAAGATAACGGCCTTGTCACCGTTAATGAAAAAATGGAAACAAATATTCCAAACATTTATGCTATTGGGGATATCTCCTCTAAATGGTGGCTGGCACATGTCGCCACACATCAAGGCCTGATTGCTGCCGAAAATGCTTGCGGGCACTCTTTAAGCATGAACTACAATGCTGTGCCCTCGGTGATTTTCACTCATCCCGAAATTGCCACTGTAGGGCTTTCTTTAGAAAAAGCCTTAGAACACGGCTATCAGGCAACACTAGGCTCCTTCCCCTTCTCAGCATTGGGAAAATCGCAAGCAGCTATACAAACCGAAGGCTTTGCTCAAATTGTTCTTGATAAAACTACTGGACAAGTCCTTGGAGCCCAAGTAGTGGGCCATGAAGCCTCTGCTCTAGTTGCCGAAATGGCGATTGTGATTGCCAACGAATTGACTATTGAATGCATTACTGAAACAATTCATGCTCATCCCACTATTGCTGAAGCATGGATGGAAGCTGCTTTTATTGGACAAGAGATGCCTTTGCATTTTCCTCCCAAACAACAGCGTGCAGCTGTTAAATAAATAAAACTTAAGGCGGATATCATGTTGAATTCAGATCGTTTTGATAATACCCCCAAAGTTAAAAAGCATCGCCCAAACCGCCTTCCTTCAAACCCCGAAATTGTCGATCATGAAAAAGCTGTTGGGCCTGGTCGCTTCCCCTCGTGGCTGCATCGCAAGTTGCCTCAAGGGTCCAATTTGCTTAAAACCGGACAAATCATCGAAAACAATCGTCTGCATACAGTGTGCGAAGAAGCTAAATGTCCAAACCTTTTAGAATGTTGGTCAAAAAAAACGGCAACCTTTCTTGTCATGGGAAAAGAGTGCACTCGCAGTTGTGGCTTTTGCGATATCGATTTTACCAAAACCCCGAAAGAGTTGGAGCCTGATGAGCCGGAACGTGTGGCCGACTCGGTGAAAAAATTAGGATTAAAGCATGTGGTAATTACTATGGTGGCGCGTGATGACCTGCCTGATGGTGGTGCAAGACATTTAGCAAATGTGATCCGTGAAGTTCGCGGTCGAAATGAGAACATCACTCTTGAAGTGCTTACATCCGACTTTGCCGGAAATTTCGATGCCCTTGATATTATTTTGGACGCACAGCCGGAAATTTTCAATCATAACATCGAAACGGTGCGCGAACTAACGCCAAGAGTACGAAATAAGGCAACTTATGACCGCACTCTGCAAGTATTAAAGTACGCCAAATCTCATCGAAAAAATTCTGGTATGCTTGTTAAATCGGGCTTGATGGTGGGTCTAGGTGAGGCGGCTACACAAGTGCAAGAAACCCTTCGTGATCTTTCAAATGCCAAATGTGATATTATAACGATGGGACAATATCTGCAGCCGAATTCTCACAAGTTACTTGTAAAATCTTTCGTTACTCCGGAGGAATTTAAAGCCTATGAAGTATATGGCTATTCTCTTGGGTTCAAGCATATGTATTGTGGACCATTTGTCCGTTCAAGCTATAATGCCGATGTCGTCATTCAACAAACAATCAAAAACGTGTGAGTCCTTATGCATCAAGAAGAAAATGAAGATTTCGATAACTTTCCAATCACCTACAGCATCGATAATCAAATTTTGATGCACCGCGAAGCCCATTTCGGAGGCGATTTTGCGCTTATGCTTGATTACTATACAAATGAAGGTAAAGGGGTTAATAAAGAGTTTGAACTTTCCCGCATTGAAGAGCTAGCTAAACTGGAACAGCAAACCGGCAAAGATTTAGTCACTTTTATGCTATCTGGCCCTGAAATTGAAAAAATCGGCAAAGCCAAGAAAGCCTACAAAGATCTTCGTGAAGTCTATAGTGTCAAAAATCCAAAAAATAAAATTCCTAAATTAATCGTTGATCTCATCTTCGCAGAAAATGCAGACACGGACATTTCCGTTGAAGCGGCAATTGCGGAAAAAAGCGCAATAGTGCCAGCTTTAGTCGATTTACTACGCAACGAAGATTATTACGACCCTCTATTTCCTGGCTATGGCCAAGCTCGTGCTTTAGCTGCCCGTTGTCTCGGAAAAATTGAAGATAAACGAGCAATCATTTCACTTTATGAATCGATCGGCGAAGGCGATTTTTTTGATGATGATCTCATTTTAAGCGCTCTTCATTCTATTGGAGAGCCTGCCAAATCTTTTTTACTTAAAGTGGTTCATGGCCAACCTATTAATCATGACAATGAACAAGCCGCTATTGCTTTGATCAACTTTAAAGAAGATCCAGAAGTGTCCTTAGCTTGTTTATCCATTTTAAAAGAAATTGACATCACAAAGCATGAAGCCCTAGCAACGTATTTAGTTTTAGCTTGTGAAGGCTTGCCGAAGGCCTCTCAAACCCAACTTATTGAATTGGCTGATAAACTTAATACCCCTAAAACAATCAAGCAAGATATTAAAGTATTGGCTAATTTTTGGCATGTTTGAAAAAAAATAACTTAAAAATTAATCCTTAAATATAAAAAATTTCTAAATAATTAAATAAGGTCTTCATGAACAATGTCAATTTTAGCTCCTCGAGCCCATTAAATGAAACAAATGCGCCCATCAAAATCAGAAGGGAACAGGAATGTAAAAACGATGATTGCTCTGATTTAGCTTCTAATAAAAGGGCGAAGACAGAAGAAGTAGCCTTGAGAAATTTAGCGCAAAATATAACTATCATTGATTTGATAAGTTATCCCAGACCAGAAGAAGCAATTAAAGCCATTAAAGAAATGTCTGATAAAAGTGACATTTTATTTTTGGAAGAATACTTAGCAGAAGATTATAAGGGAATTAGAAAATATGAAACCCTGCTAGCAATAAAGGAAGATCATTCTATAGTCGGATTTCTTACAGGAAAAATAAAAAATGAATGTTTTTCCGTCAAGCGGCTAATTGTCCATGAAAACTTTAGAAGTAGTGAAAATAATATTTCTAGAGAAAAAATTGGAACTAGACTTATGCTGAATGCTTTTGAAAAAACTAAAATTCTGGGCAAAAAAATGTTAACTTTAAAATATGAT
Organism: Parachlamydiaceae bacterium; assembly: GCA_013815395.1. Taxonomy (GTDB): domain Bacteria; phylum Chlamydiota; class Chlamydiia; order Chlamydiales; family Parachlamydiaceae; genus JACDGH01. Next base: position 23,425 of record JACDGH010000006.1, on the reverse strand, counting down.
CCTGGAAACATATATTTTTCCCCAACGCACAAAGCCAATTGCATACGAAATGTTGCCTTTTACGATCATTTTAAAAAATTTAATTTAAGCTCCTCCTATATAGATGAACCCATTGGTGGTATCGAAGGTGCTCATACGCAAATAATAAGGAAGCTGTGTTATTATCTTACAGGCTTTCACTATGCAAGGGCTTTAAACATTCTCGGATTCCCTTAAGATATTTCTCGTGCCCAATAAGCAACGATTCTAGTGAATATCTTTTATCACGACTTTGGTCTTTTATGTTTTATGACATTATGTTAGGATTCGGATTGTAAATAAAAATGAGCTAATAAGAGATATTCCTATGGTAACCCTAAGCACTCACCGTTCAAAAAAATTATCGACATTACTTTATCTTTTACTACTATGTTTTTGCTTACCTCTAATTACCGGTTGCGAATCTCGTAAAACTATTGTAAATGGACTTGATGAAAAAGAAGCCAATGAAATCATCGTCTACTTATCTACAAAGAATGTTGATGTGGTAAAACTCCCTGCAAAAGCTGCAGAAGGCGGGGGTGGGGGTGGTGCAAAAATCCAACTTTGGGACATCAGCGTTCCAGACACGCAATCTCTTGAAGCTATGTCTTATCTTAATCAAGTAGGATTACCGAGGCGCCGCAGCCAAAGCCTTTTAGGGATTTTTACAGGCACAGGCCTAGTCCCTTCTGAAATGGAGCAGCAAATTCGCTACCAGGCAGGTTTGGCAGAACAAATTGCCAGTATAATCCGTAAAATAGACGGAATTCTCGATGCCGAAGTGCAAATTTCCTTCCCTAAAGAAGATCCTCTAAATCCTACCGATGAGAAAAAACAAAAAATCACTTCCTCTGTCTATGTCAAGCATAATGGAGTTTTGGACGATCCTAACTCTCATCTGGTCACTAAAATTAAGCGCTTGGTGGCAGCGAGCGTTGCGGGCTTAGATTACGATAATGTGACTGTTATCGGTGAGCGTGGTCGTTTCAGCGAATACCAACCTCTGGCGGGTTCCGGTGTTCTTAGTGAAGAAGATAAACAATACGTGACCGTTTGGACGATAATTCTTGCGAAGGAATCACTATCCAGATTTCGCATGATTTTCTTTACATTCACACTCCTCATTCTACTTTTAACAATTTTTCTTTCCTGGATTTTCTGGAAAATACATCCTATTTTAAAAGCACATGGTGGTATTCGAGAGCTATTTCACTTAAAGCCGATTGACGGTGGAAGTAATGCATCGCCTCCTAAAGAAGATAAGGTAGAAGAAATTCAAGAAAAAGATTCTGCAAAGGATAAAAGTAGTACCATCGCCGACAAAGATGTTGATCAAACGTGATCACTAATACTCGAAACTTTTAAGGGGACAGACGAGGTAGATGATGCATTCGAAAAATGCCGTACTTTTCAAAGTGTTGATCAACCGATTTCATCCGGCCTCCGGCAACTCCTTTTTGCAAAAATTACCTGAAGCTGAAGCCCAGGAGATTTTAAATCAACCTCTTACATACGATGATCCTTCCTTATCCATTTCGTGGGAAACTGATCTTATTTCAAGTTTACATTATTCCTGGTTAGTACCCATCCTTCAACAATTCGATCAAGCTCTCCAAGGTTCCATCGTAGCTGCGCTTCCAGAAGCTCAATCAATAAGATTGAAAAATGTTCTAAAAATAAAATCTGTACCTAAGAATTTATCCTCTCAAATGAAAGCTTTTTTTCTGCATCAATTATTTTGTAAGCTTAACCCCCCAAAAGATACCATTCCCCGTGAATACTTATCCAAGAGCTCACTGTCTGCCCTTCTCGAATGTACAAAATCCGAAATCGTAGATCTCATCGATATGTTAGCGATGCATGATCTTGCTGAGACCCTTCGGCATATGGTGGATAAGAGGAATCTAAAGTGGCTTTACCAACATCTTCCGCCAAAGCACCAACAATTTTTACGCGTTTGTCTTCATCTAAAAGAAAAAATAAAAGCTCCAAAGCTAGAGATTAACACATTGAATGGGGATCCGAAAAAACTTGAGTCTATGTTACATGTGCGGGGGATATTTCGGCTAGGAAAGGCTTTGTGTGGACAACACCCTCAATTCATTTGGCATTTGATGCACACCCTTGATACAGGCCGAGGTGCAGCCATAGCTAAGCACTATCAAGAACAGTCCATTCCAAATATTACACCTTTTCTTGTACAACAATTACAATCAGCTATCAACTTTCTTAAAAAGAAGAGTGCCACGTGAGCAATAAATTTTTCTCATTAATCTATGGCGAAAAAAGCAAAATTATTCCCAACCAAAAAATCATCCCTGCCGAAGCTGTCGGGCTTATATTAGATGCGCAAGAAGTCTTAGTTCGAGTAAAACAGGACGCTGAAAAATATAAGATCGATGTGGCTCAGGAATGTGAAAAACTTAAAGAGCTTGCCAAGCAGGAGGGTTTTGCCGAGGGATATCAAAAATGGGCAGAACATATTGCTAAAATTGAAGAGGAAATCATTAAGGTCCGGGGGGAACTCGAAAAAATGCTCATTCCTGTAGCCTTAAAAGCAGCCAAAAAAATTGTGGGACGTGAAATTGAGCTTTCCGAAAACACCATCGTCGATATTGTTTCCAATTCCCTTAAAGCTGTCTCACAACACAAAAAAATCACTGTATACGTCAACAAAAAAGATCTTGACCCTATTGAGGCTAGTCGACCACGCCTTAAAGACATCTTCGAAAGCCTCGAAGTGCTCTCCTTGCGCGAGCGCTCCGATATTGTCCGCGGGGGTTGCGTTATTGAAACCGAAGGGGGCATCATAAATGCTCAATTAGAAAATCAATGGTCAGCTCTAGAAAGGGCTTTCACATCTCTCATGAAAAAAAAGGAACTTTCAACTCCACCTAAGAAGGCAGCAGATCATGAAACTTAACCATTTTTTTTTAATAAAGACGTTATTGTGCTGGCTTCTGCTCTTGGGAGCAATTTTTTCTTCACCACAAGCGCTCTTTTGTGAAACAGCCTCGCGTTCAACCACTTCGGTTGTTCCAACGGCTGCGACAGGACCCGCTCCTGTTGTTGACGAAAGCAAACTAGAATTTGACAACTTTAAGAGACCCTCTCTACTGACTCAAGGGATTGTCCTAAGCTTACTTTCCCTCTTGCCATTTATCGTCATGATCCTCACTTCCTTCATGAAAATTGTTATTGTTCTTTCTCTCTTGCGGAGTGCTTTAGGTGTGCAACAGGCACCACCCAACCAGATCATCAATGGCGTAGCTTTTATGCTTAGCTTATTTGTCATGTATCCTACGGGACTTAAAATGTATGAAGCAGCGAATGAAACCATCACAAATACAAGAGCGCCAGAATCCCTCATTTCCCCAAGCTCGTCCACATATATCATTGCAATTGCACGCGATGCTGGTGAACCCTTGCGTTTATTTCTCAAAAGAAATTCGAGCGTCAAGCATCAAGCTTTATTTTATCGCATGGCATACCGCGTATTGCCAGAAAACTTTCGCCCTACTTTAAAACCTGACGACTTCATCATCCTTGTGCCTTCTTACATCACTAGTCAGCTTAAGGATGCCTTTGAAATTGGAGTTTTGATTTATATTCCTTTTTTGTTATAGATCTGGTCACTTCCAATATTTTGCTTGCAATGGGGATGATGATGCTTTCCCCCGTAACTATTTCTATGCCGCTCAAGCTCTTTTTGTTAGTAATGCTAGATGGGTGGACCTTGCTAATTGAAGGCCTCGTCTCTACTTTCCGTTGAAGGACAAATTTAAAAAAAGGGATTCTACATTATGTTTCAGACGCACGTAATTCAGCTGGCTTACGAAGGCTTGCTCCTGATTCTAATTCTATCTGCGCCTCCTATTCTGGTAAGTATGTTTTTTGGTATCTTAGTGGCCATCTTCCAAGCTGCTACGCAGATTCAGGAACAGACATTGTCCTTCACAATCAAGCTTGTGGCTGTTACCTTAACGTTGATGTTTCTGGGCGGTTGGTTAGGAGGAAAAATCATGTCCTTCGCTAATAATATCTTCGTGCATTTCCCCGAATGGAGCCTTAGCGGATAGATTATGGAACCTACCCCAGACGGAACATATTTATACTTATTTCTTACAAGTGCTTTCGACAAAGAAAATCCGCTGGCTGTCCTATCATTGCTATTACTCTTTCTTGCGCGCTTCTTACCAATTATATCTCTGTCCCCTTTCTTTGGATCTCGGGTTATGCCGCACCCAGTTAAAGTGACTTTCGGACTATCCATGTTTGTTATTTTTCTTCCTCAATTGCTGACTGTTACAACCACTCCTATTGGATTCACTCCATTTACTGTTGTTCTACTTATCAAGGAAGTATTTATAGGCCTCATCATTGGCTTTATAATAGGTGTGCCTTTTGTTATAGCTCAAAATGCAGGCATCATTATCGACCACCAACGAGGTGGTGCCAGTCTTATGGTCAATGACCCTACAATCCAAAACCAATCTTCCCCCTTGGGCACCTTATTCAATATGGTATTGATCTTTATTTTTTTTTATATTGAAGGACCTTTTATTCTTCTCAATGCAATTATCACTTCTTATGATGTCATACCCCCTGACCGAATGATCAACACACACTTTTTTGACAAAAATTCCGAATTTTGGGTGATGATGATTCAGTTATTTAACCAGGTGATGGTGATTTCTATGCAACTGGCAGCTCCAGGATTATTAGCAATTCTCATGACGGATGTGTTTTTAGGTATTGCCAATCGTCTAGCACCCCAAGTACAAATTACCTTCTTAGGAATGCCATTGAAATCGCTATTAGCCCTTACTGTTGTTTGTTTCGGCTGGCGCCTTTTCTCAGAAGAGCTTATTAAACAATGCTATAAATGGCTTGAAGCCACTAAACAAGCTCTGCTTCTGATTGCAATATCTGAAAATTAATACGTTTCTAGTTTTTTTGCCCTGCTTTTAAATTAGGGTAACACCTCTATGTTTTGCTATATTTTAAAACAAATTTTTTATTTGGATTGCACAAACTTGTAATATTCTATATAAAATATTTTTTGCAACCCACGGAAGGCTTGCAGGGAAAGATAACAAATACATCCGTTTTAAATTTGATATAGACATGGGAGCAAAAATGAAAAATCGCTATTTAATTGTATTACTTGGTTTTTTAATGCAGATGGGAGGGTTACACGCTAACAACGCAGCTTGGACAAATTCAGCAGGTGGTCAATGGGATAATAATATTAACTGGAATGCGCCGTTTCCGAATGGTGTAGATGCTATTGCAGGCTTTATTGGTTTTCCATTTCCTCCCCCTCCCTTTCAGTTGATTAGCGCTACTATTCCAATAACGGTAGGGTCTCTTGTCATTGACACAACCGCACAAATCAATTTTACGAATGTATTAACTTTTGAGAGGACCGTTAAAAATGCGCAAATTTTTGCCTCTGGAGATACTGCTAGTTTTATTACAGGTTTAAATCTATTTCTAAATAGCACGTTAAATATTTTTATGGATGGAAAAGCTGATTTTTTTATATCTTCAAATATAAGTGGAGCAGAAGGCATTAGTCTTTACGGATCCCCTGGACTTAAATTACATCTTTCAGGGCAAAATTCTTATTTAGGCCCTACAATAATCCATACAGGCACTCTTAGATTAGAAAGTGGTATGTTTAGTACTATTATTATCCCCAACGATATATTTGTATCTCAAGAAGGATCCATAGAACACTTTAGAGATAATCACTATTCACCAACCACTACAATGACTATTAGTGGGGGTTCCGTTGATCTTAATGGCACTACTCAAAGCATGGAAAAATTAATAATTTCTAATAGTGGTTCATTTTCTGATACTTCTAATAGCGGAACATTGAATTTATTGGCCCCTTTTGGGGATACAGCGTTAACAATTTCTGACAACGCTCGATTAAATCCATTTCTAATTAACATCGTCAATGGTGGCGAAATTTTTTACAATGCCACTCGCCCCGGAACGGCTTTTATAGGTCCTTCAACAATCGATCTACAAAGCAATCCGGTTATTTTACGCATTGCCCATAATTCTGATAATTACATAGACACAGAAATTAACAATACTTTATTCCAAAATGGTACTCTTATCAAAACAGAGACTGGCGTAGTCTTGTTCCAAAACTCAACCGTTCCTGACTTTTTTTTAGATGATGGCATTGCAATAATTGGAAAACAAAATGTTGCTAGCGTTACTACCTCAACAGGACTTTTCACTGTAAATGCTCTTGGAATTCTATCCGGCTTCCAGACGCTAGTGGCTGACATAGCGGTTGTTAATTTTGGAAAGATTCTACCTGGAGATTACAATGAATCTTCAACAATTGGAAGTCTAACCATTCAAGGAAATTACCTACAAGGAGCTACAGGCAGCCTTGATATTAAAGCTCTTAATTCTGCAACATCCGATCAACTTATAGTTAACGCTGGGTTTGTCGAGCTAGATGGAGAATTGAATTTTCAGAGTTTACCGGGAGCTACTTTTAATGCTGGGGATCAAATTGTAATTCTTGATAACACTAATGAAGCTTCACCAATCACTGGAAGGTTTTCTTCTTTTGTATACACTCTACCTCCTTGTCTACAAGCAACAGTGATTTATAATCCTAATCAAGTGCTTATAGAAATATCTAGTTGCTCCTCCCCCTGTGCTCAGGCACCTCTTGCTCCTACTAGTTTTAAAGGAGTTATAAAAAGGTTAAATAAAGGGTGCAAAATAGAATGTTCTCTTACTACAAAATGGAAGGCTAGCCCTTCACAAGATGTGGTCTCATATCGAATTTATAAAAATGGAAGAATTGTTAGTACAATCTTAGCCTCATCGCCATTAGTTTTTAACGTAAAACACTTGAATAAATGCTCTGCGGAAGGCTATGAAATTGCAGCTGTGGACTCTAATAATTTAGAAAGTTGCCGAAAACCACTCACGATAGTGAAGAAAAACAATCGCAATTTGTTTTAGAGTTGTGGTCGATTTTAGATAAAAAGAATGCATTTAACCTCAAGCTCTTATTCCAATTTTGCATCAAAAATTGTGCTAAAGCTTGAGGTTTTGTTTGTTAAACTACTTTGAAATCTGTTGGCAGGATTTAACGAAACGAAAATCAAAAACGCTCAGGTAACTGCCTGCAAAGCAAGCCAGGAACAGGCTGCTGCCACCTTAAAGCAACAATAACCTTCCTTAATAAAAAGGTTCAAAATTTATAAAAGAAGCCTTCTAAGAGCTTTGTTCTGCATCAAAAAATCGGCGGATATTCAATTTATCTAATCGTCTTGGTTCTTTGGAAAAAGACCATAAAGAAGATCGTGTCCATCTTTGCTTGGAGGCATATGTGGAAACGGACCGGTTTGGCAATCCACTGGAAAGCAGAAGATTTTCCTGGATTTCTCACGGGAAAAGCAAAAATTAGCTTCGAGCAATTACATGAGATCTTTGCAAAACGATATTGACAAGGCAAAAGAAACAAAGAAACCAGTGGTTATTGAGAAATTAGATTTTCAAAAAAAAATTATCTTTAAAGGAAAAAGGCTTCAATAAATTCTTTCGTCTTTTATCTGGCTTTGCTAATGGATTATTTTTTCTTTTTCTAAAAGCGCGTGCTTATAAACATGGTGTTGTTATACATCAAGAGAACCCTTTGTGCAATTCCAATACGTAAACCGTCATTAAAAATGCTTGAATCAAGTTTCTGCCCCTACATATACATCTCAATAATGAATGTGTAGGTTTGGGTAGATTTTTAAAGCGGTTAACCAATAAAACTATTGTATTTAACTTTACATTTCCTTAAAACCTATAAAAGTAACAGTGCATACAATAAATTTAAGACAACTTGATACAGGAATTCATATGCAAGAAGATTATTTCGTTTATTTGATATATTTTTTTGTTTTAGTAGGGTTAGGATTTTCTTCAGCATGTATGTCAGATGCTATAT
>JACDGH010000006.1:13325-15413 GCA_013815395.1 Parachlamydiaceae bacterium | reverse complement strand
CCTCAAAAAAAAAACACCAATTGGTATTTAACTTGGCTTATTTTTGCAATTTTTTTTCAGATAGGATTATGGACATATTTTTTTCAGCGATTTTTTTTAAAATAAAAATTTATAAAAAATAGGTGTATTTATGTACCGTGATTTATGTGAACTGCTTTTGCTTGTTATTTTTTTCGCCTACACAAGCCCATTAAGCTGTGAAATGTGTCAACATTGCCAAGGGCCCCCTCATGAGTCAATGAATGAACAATGTATTCAATGCAATAGAAAGCTAGAAGATTGCACTTTTTTCCATACAATAATACCACCAATTACTCCCGAAGAAATTGTTAGTACTACCCAACCTAACATGCTAATGGATATTTTATTTAAGCTAAAGGAAAAGTATAAAACACTAACAGGTAAAAATCTTGATTCACATGAAATTTTCAAAAAGGGAAATGAAATTTTTGTTGAATATAGAATCTTTCTACCAAAAGATGAACTTAAAAATTTAAAAGATCTGGTTAAAAAACGTGAAAATCATGAATTTTATCTTTCACGATGTCGTGCAGCAAGGGAAAACAATGGTGTAAGTGAATATTTTCAAACAAAAGATCAAATTACATTACCAAACGATTTAGATGAAGTATCCTTCCCTTTAAAATTAAAATGCGGTGTGTTTTTAACATGGTGTGGTTGCGCAATGACAATTTTATCTGACGGAATTCTTGCTCCTGCAGGCAAATGGGTTGCATCTACCGGAGCTGTGATGTGTATAGATGGAATGATCGAGTATAACGATCGCTTAAATGAGCAGACACGTCATTGTGAAGAGAAAGCAAAAATTAAGGCAGAACAAGAATTGAAGGATACTGAAAAGGCAGAAAAAAAAAAATTTAAAAAAGAAAAAAAGAAAAAAGACAATTCGTGGGCTTACCGAGAAGTATTTGGAAGGTGAATTGCGAATTAATCATGAATTAGATTATGTGTATCATGTTTTCGAAAAAGATCTTCAATTACTAAAATTTAATGATAAATTTTCAGAAAGAATGAGATCTGGAGAAAAAAGATCTTAAAATTCGAAGGTGGTAAAGTTGTAGAAACCGAATTATTTACAAAGAATTTTGCGAGGGTAATTTATACTCCGGATAGATATATTTGTTGAATCTTAGAAATTCCTTTAAATAATGCCCTTGATGATATTATTAAAACTCCTCCAGCCAAGAAGTCAACTAGAAGACCTCCGATATGGGCTACATTGTCAATGCCTGGATAAAGATACCCGCTTAACACTGTTACAACGGTAAATGCCCCCATCACACCCAATAAGATTGTCCTGACTCGTTAGAAATAGTTTTATTCAGAAAAAGAAGAGTGAGGGACAAGCCATAGAAGCCCATGCTTGCGCCAGAGGCACCAACACTGACGGCACCAGACCAGCAGAAGCTTGGTAAACTTGTTCCTATCCCCGCAATGGCATAACCAAAATTAGTTTAAGCTTACCCAAGAGGGGCTCTAAAAAGATTCCTATAAAAATCAAAGCTACCCTATTGAGAAATAAGTGCTGAATGCCGTCATGTATGAAAATGTTAGACAGCAATCTCCAATACTCTCCCTTTTTAACGTCGGGGGCGTAATTAGCTCCCCACTGCAGAAGATCATTAGTGTTAAACGAGAAAAAGCCTACACCTGAAAAAACCATTATCGAAAAAACGATGATATTTACATTTGCCAAGATTGGGGTAATACAACGAGTTAAACAGCTGCTCGATATAACCTTTCTCTAAGCGTCAACCAGATACCCTCATCAGGGAATTCCATATCTACCCAAGCAGACATTATGCCCTCTTCATCAAGTTGCCTTAACACCGCATACAACCTAATTGCAGCAGTTTCAGGATCTTTTGAAGTCCCTAAAGAAAATAACCGCGACCCATTCGGATAGCAACGATCAGTAAAACCTACTACTACACTATTTACCGAAGGACTACCCTTCAATTGCAACTTAGCCTTAGGAGCATAGTGACGATAAAGTTGACCTGGACATAATGGTAAAGCCTCTTGCAGATTGCAAGTGCCAATAATTTCAGGCGCATACCCTAGTAT
>JACDGH010000006.1:0-13315 GCA_013815395.1 Parachlamydiaceae bacterium | reverse complement strand
CGGGATAAAAGATTCTAGAGACAAGGCCCCCTGACGAACAATTGCCCATTTATTTTCTTTGAAATATAGAATTGTTGATTCCAGGCCCTTTTCACAAGCACCCCCATCTAAAACGGGAAATTCTTCTCCAAAATCTTCTTCCACATGCGCTGTACAAGTCGAAGAAGGCCTCCCAGATAAATTGGCCGAAGGCATGACAAGCGGACCAGTTAGCTCAATCAACTGATGAGCTAAAGAATGTTCGGGAATGCGAAAAGCTGCTGTAGGCAATTCTGCTCGCACAATGGCTGGAACAGCTTCCAAATTTACAGGCAAAACTAAAGTCATGGGACCTGGCCAAAATGCTGCGGCTAATTCAGCATAAAATGGCGGAACGGACGTAATGTAATTTAAAATATGCTTAGGATCTGCAAGATGAATAATTAAAGGATTTTTTGCAGGCCGACCTTTCAATGCAAAAATTTGTTGAATCGCTTTTAGTTGAGATAAACTGGCGGCTAACCCGTAGACTGTCTCAGTGGGAACTCCTACGACTTCGCCACGTCTTAATAACTCACTTGCTTGCTGCAGGGAAATTCGCATGAAAACCTATCTAAAGACCTTGATAACATCTTTTAGAGCTACTATGAATGCATCAACATCTTCCTTGCTATTATAAAGGCCAAAAGAAATGCGCGCTGTTCCGCCAATCTTAAAATGCTGCATAATGGGTTGAGCACAATGCTGACCTGTTCGCAATGCAACGCCTTTTAAATCAAGCATTGTCCCCAAATCTAGGGGATGTATACCTTCTACATTAAAACTAATGATTGACCCTTTAGATGCAGCAGTGCCAATAATATGTAAGCCATTGATTTGTTGCATCACTTGTGTAGCGTAAAGCAACAACTCATGTTCCCAGTGCTGAATTTTTTCCAATCCTATTTTTTCCAAATAATCAATAGCTGCCCCAATCCCATAAACTTCTGCAATCATGGGAGTGCCGGCTTCAAATTTCATAGGAAGAGTATTATAAGTTGTTTTAGCAAAGGTAACGGTCTCAATCATGTCTCCACCGCCCTGATAGGGTGGCATAGCATCTAACAAAGCCTTTTTGCCGTATAAAAGTCCGATCCCTGTCGGACCATAGATTTTATGTCCGGAAACCACATAAAAATCGGCATCTAGATCTTGAACATCAATCGGAATATGCGGAGCAGCCTGAGCCCCATCAACTAACAATTTGGCATCAGCTTGATGGACCATTCTGGCTATTTCTTTGATGGGATTAATTGTTCCAATTGAATTGGCCACGTGGGCGACAGCGACAATTTTTGTTTTTTTTGTTAGCAGCTTTGCTAGTGAATCGAGTAAAAGCTCACCTTGCGCATTAATTTGAACAACTTTTAATACCGCTCCACGGGCTTCGCACATCATTTGCCAAGGCACAATATTGGAATGATGCTCCATCTCAGTGATAATGACTTCATCCCCTGCCTGAACAAAAGCCTTGCCAAACGAGAAGGCAACCAAATTGATTGATTCCGTCGTACCACGCGTGTAAATAATTTCTTCCGGCAGTGCCGCATTAAGAAATTTAGCAGCGCGTTTGCGCACCTCTTGATATTCTTTGGTAGCATGCAAGGAAAGTTCATAAATAGCTCGGTGCACTGTACCATAATGCTGAGTATAGAAGTTGGTGATGGCATCAATGACGCATTGCGGCTTCTGAGATGTTGCCGCAGAATCTAAATAAATTAATGGCTTGCCATGCATTTTCTGCTTCAGCATAGGAAAATCCTCGCGCAATACCGCAAAATCCCTAACTAAATCAGCAAAATCCATATTTATACCCTTAGTTAATTTCTAAAGATTTAGCCAAGCCTGTCATGGCCGCTTGCAATGAGGGCACCTCGATGAGATCAATGACCTCCTGACAGAATCCATAGACCAAAATACTTTTAGCTTGTGCCTCAGAGAATCCACGAGTTTTCATGTAAAAAATATGTTCTTTATCCAATTGACCAAAAGTGGCGCCGTGCGAGGCTTTAACATCATCTGCAAAAATTTCAAGATTAGGTTTACTATCGGAGTGAGATTGGTCACTCAATAATAAATTATTATTCAATTGAAAAGCTTCAGTTTTTTGAGCAGCCTGCCTTACAAGAATTTTGCCTTCAAAACTTGATTTGCTAGAGTCATTTAAAACGCATTTAAACATTTGCATTGAATGACAATTTGGTGCTTGATGATCAACTAAAACGTGCGTATGCGATTCGTTTTGTCCGCCAAGCATACAGATGCCATTAAGATGCACATCTGCATTTTCCCCTATCAGAGTTGCGCGGTAATCATGCCGCACTGTCTTAGCACCATCTGTCACACTAACGCTTTTAAAGGTACTATTGCGTTTTACTGTCACACGCAAAGCATCGAAATGCCATATTTTATCCGGAATGCCTGTCGCCACTTGTGTGTATTTCATATGTGCATCTTCCTCAAGCGCTACATCGGCAACCATGTTAAAGACATAATTACCTTCAGAAAGACGGACTTGGGTCGAGGCCAATTTCAATTCAGATTGTGCGCCTGCAAAAATCTGAAGCCGTGGCATGATTAACATTGAAGCCCCTTGCGGGTCAATGACATTTAGCACTTGAATCGGCGTTTCGGCAATCGTCTTAGGAGGTAGATAAAGAAATAATCCCTCACAATGCAAAGCCGTATTAATGGCTGCAAATGGATCGGTCTCTTCTTTGATTGATTTTCCCAATTGATTATTTAAAAAACTTCCAAAAGTACACATCGCTTCTGTTAGTAACGTTACAACAGCTTTTTTAGGTAAATCGGTTGTACGTGAAAGCAAGGGATTAAAATGACCGTTAACAAAAACCAAGACAGAGTTTTGGCATTCAGGCAATACATGTGCTTCAATGTCTTCGACTGCTACATTTGTTGCAACTGCCGCTTCATAATTGTCAGCGAAAAAATAATTCAAACGCACATAACGAAAGACTTCATCTTTCTTTGTAGGTAATCCTAAAGCTAAAAAGTGGTCCCATGCTTTAGCCCTTATTTTTTGGAGTGCATCGGGTTCAGCAAATTGACCGTATAAGGCCAAAAGCAACGATTGAAAGTCTTTTTGCATCTCCGTCCGCTCTTCAGTCATCATTAACCAACCTCTTCAGTTGATGCTGCTGTCAGCCAATCATAACCACGCTTTTCCAATTCAAGGGCCAATTCTGCCCCGCCTGACTGAACGATTTTGCCATTAACCATGACATGTACAAAATCAGGTTTAATGTAATCGAGCAAGCGTTGGTAATGAGTGATTAGAACTAATCCCATTTCCGCATGCATTAACTTATTAACACCGGCTGCTACAATACGCATAGCATCAATATCAAGCCCAGAATCAGTTTCATCGAGAATAGCCAAGCTTGGATTTAAAACGGCCATCTGTAAAATCTCATTGCGCTTCTTTTCCCCGCCCGAAAATCCTTCATTCAAACTGCGTTCCTTGAACTCAGGCTTAATGTCCATCAAGGACATCTTTTCCTCAAGCAGTTTTTCAAAATCCACTAAGGACATTTCCGTTTCCCCACGCGCCTTACGGTTGGAGTTATAGGCGGTGCGCAAAAATTGAATATTACTAACCCCTGGGATTTCAACAGGATATTGAAAACTCATAAACAAACCGGCATGGGCACGCTCTTCTGGAGCCATCTCCAACAAATCCTGTCCTTTAAATAACACTTCGCCACCAGTCACCGTGTACGAAGGGTGTCCAGCCATAATTTTAGCTAAAGTTGATTTACCAGCGCCGTTAGGCCCCATAATTGCATGAATCTCGCCAGGTTTTACGATAAGATTCAAGCCTTTAAGAATGGGTTTTCCTTCAACAGATGCGTTTAATTCCTTTATTTCTAACATTGTACTCTTCTTTAAAAATGTTTACGCACACTAAGAGGCTATATAGCTACTTATTAGCCAACTGAATTTTCCAGCTTCAAAGCAAGTAATTTTTGGGCTTCCATAGCAAATTCCAAAGGCAATTCGCGGATGACTTCTTTGCAGAATCCATTAACAATCATATTCACAGCATCTTCTTGTGAGATGCCGCGCGACATAAAATAAAACAATTGCTCTTCATTCAGTTTAGAGGTTGAAGCTTCGTGTTCAACTTGGCTTAAAGCATTTCCCACTTCAATATAAGGGAAAGTATTGGCTGAACACTTATCGCCGACCAACATCGAATCACATTGGGTGTAATTTCTTGCGCCTGTGGCTCTGGGTAGGATCTTGACTAAACCGCGGTAACTGTTATGCGAAAGATCGGCGGAAATTCCCTTTGAAATAATTGTCGAACGGGTATTTTTCCCCAAGTGAATCATTTTTGTGCCAGTATCAGCCTGCATTCTTCCATTTGTTAAGGCCACGGAGTAAAACTCGCCTATTGAATTATCACCTTGTAAAATAACACTTGGGTATTTCCAAGTAATGGCAGCTCCCACTTCAACCTGCGTCCACGAAATTTTGGAATTAACCCCCGCACAGCGTCCACGTTTAGTCACAAAGTTAAAAATACCACCTACACCCGTATCAGGATTACCTGAATACCAATTTTGCACAGTCGCATACTTTATTTCCGCATTGTCTAAAGCGACTAATTCTACTACCGCCGCATGCAGCTGATTATTGTCATAGGCTGGCGCAGTGCAACCTTCAAGATAACTGACAAAAGAGCTTTCTTCGGCGATGATCAGTGTGCGCTCAAATTGTCCGGTACTTTTATCATTAATTCGGAAATAGGTTGAAACTTCCATGGGACATTTTACGCCTTTGGGCACGTAAACAAATGAACCATCAGTGAATACAGCGGAATTCAATGCTGCAAAAAAATTATCACCGATAGGAACTACACTTCCCAAATACTTTTCTATTAACTCGGGATAGAGTTTAATAGCTTCGGAGATGGAGCAGAGTACCACTCCAGCATCTTCGAGTTTTTTCTTAAAAGTCGTGCCTATAGATACCGAATCAAAAATCATATCCACAGCGACGTTTGATAGGCGTTTTTGCTCGTCAAGCGGAATGCCTAATTTTTCAAAAGTCTTCAGGACTTCCGGATCAACTTCGGATAAACTATTTAACGTGGGCTTTTTTTTAGGAGCGGAATAATAGCAGATGTCTTGATAATCGATTGGAGCATAATCCACATTTGGCCAATGAGGTTCGGTCATTTCAAGCCATTTACGATAAGCTTTTAAACGGAAATCCAGTAGATACTGGGGTTCCTCTTTCTTGGCAGAAATTGCTCGAACTATATCTTCGTTAAGCCCTTTGGGTAAGCGATCCGCTTCCACCTCAGTGACAAAACCATATTTATAATCCGCACTGCTACTGCTAAATGTTGTATCTGCGGCCATAACTTCCTCTTTTGTGCAAAATAATACCATTTTTCACTGTATTTCCGATACTTTTTTCTTAGATATGTTAGAGCAAAGATGAATTTCAGTTGTGCAATACTTATGTATTCGCTATACTAGCGCTTTCTTTCACATGCCGATGTGGCGAAATGGTAGACGCGGTAGACTCAAAATCTACTTTTGGCAACAAAGTGCTGGTTCGAGTCCGGTCATCGGCAGCTTAACCGAATCGTTCGTAAGAGTGATTCGGTTTTTTTTATACCTTACCCCAAAAAAAATATCATGAAAATACACAATTTCCATACTAAAGAACCTTGGTTTTCATTAATCCGCCAAGGAGTCAAAACCGTCGAAGGTAGAAAAGCCACTCATCTTTTTAAGAAAATTAAAGCTGGTGATCAGATTCTTTTTACTAATGGCACCGAAAAATTTATGGCAGTAGTCGAAGACGTTCGCCTATACCCATCTGTTGAAAAATATCTTGAAGAAACTACCCTCGAAAAAGCTTTGCCGGGCATTAACACCATGGAAGAAGCGTTGGAAATTCATTATCTTTGGAGCGCTAAGGATAATATTAATGAATTTGGTTTCCTGGGTATTTTTGTAAAGCCTATTGCTAGTTAATAGTGAAATTATTCTTATTCACAAGAGCAATTTGTTTTTTATTTTTAACTTCTATTACTTTTAAGATCAGGTTATATGGCAACTTTTAATATTCATTGTGATGATCCTTGGTTTTCATACATTCGTCAGGGAATTAAAACGGTTGAAGGTCGCCAAGCAACACATTCTTATAAAAAAATTGGCGTGAGTGACATTATCAATTTTAGCAATGGAACCGAATCTTTCAAAGCCATTGTTACTCAAATTCGTAAATATGAATCTTTAGAAACTTATTTAGAAGATGTGACACTTGAAAAAGCATTGCCTGATATAAAAACTCTCGAAGAAGCGATAGATATCTACTATCAATGGACTTCAGAAGAAAAAATTAAAAAGTATGGATTTTTAGGCATATTTGTTAAACCTTTAATTTAAATGACCCCATTCGTAAAAAATTTCCACTGAAATATGTCCCATTTTTTCAGGCCATGACTGCCTGATTACTCTCTTTCAACGACAAGGTAGCCAGTGCGTCTCGCTCTGCGTTGAACATCAGAAAAGATGCAAAAACTAGATATAAAAACCACAATCTAAAGAGATAATAGATTCTTCTGAAACCTCCGCCCCCAATTCTTCCCAATAATCAGAATTTTTACTTACGCATGAAGATAATTGGTTTAGCCGATCGAAATTTCTCAAACGGTATTTCTATTTTATAGACTTCTCCAGACTCATTTTTAAAAAATGAGATATCTATAATTGGATTGATCCCATATGCAAGCAACACGTTCCATTGCCCAGAAAACACATTTTCTGATTTGAAATAAAGGGTTGTTTTTGTTTCACCATATGAGGCTATAAGACGATCATTCTCAATCCTCAAGTCAAAGACACCATAAGAAGGGTGCTCATAAGATCCGCAATACTTTATCAATGCTTGAGTTGGAAAAGTAATTTGAGTGGAGATCTTGAAATTTTCCAGAAATTCTTTTAATTCAATTTTAGCTTTATCACGAGTTTCCTGCATTTTTTTTTGCCAATTTGTACTTTCTTTTCCAAGAATTTTATCGAAAATTTGATTTCTAACACTGGAAATAACATAACGACCATCGCTACTACTATTTGTTAGAATGACAAAGCCAATTCTTTCGGTAGGCAATAATGAAATATCTGAAGAGAATCCATCAATATCACCTCCGTGACTAATCAAATCAAACCCTCTATATTTCCCAATGAGCCAGCCTAAACCGTAACCTAATTGATAAATTTCTTCGCTATTATTTGAAGATGAAGCAGATGATGAAATAATCATTTGCATAGTTTGCATTTCTTGCAATGTTTCACCTTGAATAATATCCTGAAAGTTACTTTTAGCAAGATGTAATCTAACCCACTTTGTCATGTCTATTACATTGGAATTAATTCCACCGGCAGGATTGATTGCATATAGGTCTCTAAAAGGTACAGTTACTGCGATATCATTTACTTCAGCATGTGGAAAGGAAAAATTCAAATTACTTTTTAGTTGTTCAATGGATATATTTGAATCTTTCATTTCCAATGGTCTTAATATTCGCGCAGAAATTGCTTCTTCCCATGATTGCCCAGTAACTCTTTCTATTACAATTCCAGCAAGGGCATACATAAAATTATTATACTGGAATTCTTGACGTAGTCCACAAGCTGGTTCAAAATAACGTAACAACGGAATAATCTCTGATCTAGAAATTTTTAAATTGATCCAAATCGGGTCATGACGAGCTATCCCTGTTCTGTGTGCAAGGAGGTCACGTATTGTTAGATTTAAAGTTAAATCTTGATCTAACAAACTGAATTCGGGAATATATTTTATGACTTGATCATCGAAAGCAATCTTACCCTCATCAACTAACTGACCTAAAAGAAGAGCCGTAAAAGCTTTGGTGCAAGATGCTATGGGGAATAATGTATGTTTGGTGACTGGTAATTGTTCATCTACTTTACAGAGACCATATCCGCGAGATAAAATTATTTGATCATCTACTACCAGCCCGATAGCAGCGCCAGGCACATTAAAAGTTTCCAATGCTTCGTTAACGATCTTATCGATTTCATTAAAATCTATAGGTGAAACGTATTTATCTGGTGATCGATTTTTTAAAAAAGTGGTAGTCATAGCGTGGACGCCAAAACAGTTACAAACGGCGCAAAACAATATGAATTTAACCATTTTATGCATTTTCATCTTACGTCACCGTGTTTAATTTAATGGCGCATTATTATATTAATTTTTTATATCATTGTCAACATAAGCCAATTACTAAATGAGATCTTCATATTGCTTTAGAATGGAAATTGTGGTTCTTGGGAATTATGCCGACGTCGGCATAATTCCCAAGAACCGAAATTGTTTGAGGAATGTGTGGAAACAATATGGATAAATACTGGATGGCAGAAATTGGTGGTTTTTTAAGCCTTTGTCGAATATTTTTGACCGAAGAAAGTAATACAAATAGTTTTAAATCAGCAAGTTTCTAATCTACTCATCATGAATTCTATTAGTCTATCTACCACGAAACATTCTCTTGATAGCTAATTCAATCAATAGATCAATTAATGGTGCAGGATATAAGACACAAGCATCGAGCACAAAGGTAAATTGTTGAATCTTTAGAAGCTTACTTAAAAGATGTGACACTTGAAAAAAAAGCATTGCCTAAGATTAAAACTCCCCCGGAAGTGATAGATATTTATTATCAATGGACATCAGAAGAAAAATTAAAAAGTATGGATTTTTAGGCCTATTCATTAAAATTATATATATATATAATGATCAATCAAAACCTAATTTCTTATCTGCAACATTAGGACAACCAGAACAAACAAATAATTTACATACTGGAAGTTCTGGAATCTTTTTAATGGGACACTTATAGCAACTGAAAGACTGACATTTAGGAAGAGTTTGGGCAATTAGTTCAATTGGACAATCTGCACAAGCAAAGAAAGTACAATTTAGAAGCTCGGGAAATTTCTGAACTGGAGTATTTTCACAATTGAAGTCTTGACATTTTAAAAGCTCTGGTAACTCTTTCACTGGGCAAAACGCACAATTGAATTTTTGACAGTTCAAAAGCTTTGGTAACGCTGAACAGGGCAATCTATACACGCGAAGGTTTGACAATTAGGAAGCTCTGGGATAAAGCGCACATTATTACACATTAGGCAAGAAAAAGAAATACAACTCGAAAGCTCTGGAATAATGATAATAGAGCTACTAGAGCAGATAAAGTTTTCACAGCAAGGAAGAGCTGGTAACTGTGGAAGATCTCTGCATCCCCTAATTTCTAATTTTTTACATTTGGAAAGAGATTCGATCTTTTCCACATCGCAACTTATGCAGCTCAAAAATTCACATTTTTGAAGATCAGGAATTTCTTTTATCGAACATTTTATTATTTTTAAAGTTTTAAGAAGGAGACACCTTTTTAAGATTTCTTCAAGTGAGCCACTTCGACCACATAAGTAGTCCATAGGTAATTCACCTTCCCATTCAAAATATGTTAGATAAGGGGCAATTTCAAAAATTTCTTCATGAGAAAGACTGAGAGTTTGCATAGGGATTTTATCGCGACTGATTATTAAAGCAAGCAGGCGATAGCGAACATCTACACTTGAAATTTGTCGTACTTTTTCCATATTTAGAGGAATATAAGAATTATATAATAATAGTTGCTCGGTGTGTTTATGATCTTTAGTTACTAGATTAGTCACGGAATTAAACTTTTCTACATCACCTTCGCGTAAACTGGCAGCTATTGTTTTGAGAGCTGTAATTGAATTTACAAGCGAAAGCCCTTCTGAGCTCTTATCCATGCCTTTGAAAAGTTTAATCAAATGATCGCAAACCAACTCTTGCTTCGGTTGTAGTATAAGCCCTTCGATGAGTTGCTCTGATTTTTCTCTTACTAAAAAATTTACATAGTCAATGAATGGCTGATAATTGACGTCGAAATGATCATTAATAAACGCATTGTTTATCCATTCAAAATGCATATTGCCGGGATCGTCATAAATTGCTGCCATTTTAATAAAATCTAAACCATTTTGTAAACCTAAAGTCTTATCTTTAGCTAAACTTAAATAAAATTGACTCATAATTTTTGGATCGATTAAAAAATCAATTTGTCCATTAATTAAAATGCTCTCAAAATCTGTAATTTTCAAATTCCTAAATTGAGATTTACGAAATAACTCTATAGCAGAATCTAGATCATTTTTTTTAAGATTAATAAGAATATTACTCAGCATAGACTCTTTATCTTGTAACTCACTTGATACATTCACATGTCCAAAAAGATTAAGAAACTTCTGCGTAATTGAAGAAATTTGCTTTTTAAATTTATTTTGAAGTTGTTCCAACCAAGTTTTCTTTAAATCTTTATCGTGTTCTTTTGCAAACTTAAAAACTCTTAAACCAAATTTGATTTGATCATGATTATTTAAATCTTTTTTAAAGATTTTTATGGGATGACTTTTTATCCGAGGAATAATTATATAATCATTAATATCAGAGTGAATTTCACGATAATCATAATTGCTATTTAAGTTTTCTTTAATTTTTTTAACTAATTCTAAAATTGAATTATCATCAAAATAATTTTGACTTTCTCCATATTGTAAAAACTTGAAAATTTCATAAGACACCCTAATTGGATCAGTTTTATTTTCAAAATTTAAAAAACCTTTAATCCTTTGTGCAATTAATTGAATTTTATTTGCAGCCTTGACTATATGGTTATCTGCGATGTAATCGTCACTAGGCTTAGAAAGCTCTTTCAATTTTTTTTGGTACTCATCTTTTGTTAATTGGTACGGTTCTAAAGATGAATGTACTGAAGAGGAAGATAATTGTGATAATCCACTCATATATTTACCTTATGTTATGAAAAATAATACTCTTTAATTTAATTTTAATTTCTTACAAGAATTAATTCAATTAAATAAATTAAAGTCTATAATTCAAGATTTTCAATTCTTGAAATCTTATTTTCCAAGGTCCAATCACCGACATTTTTAGGACTTAAGAAAAAAATAAATACTTGATAAGAATGAATTATTCAACGATTAACAATAAAAAATGATTGATTAGCAATTATATAAATGTTAGGATATATCCACATATCTTTTAAAGGAGTCAAATGTGGATAAAATTCAACGAGTGAGTCGTTACCTTATAAATGTTTTCAATACATTATTAGTCTATCTACCAGTATCTGTAGTCATTCAATGGCTTTTCATTGAATCTGATTTAATAAAAAATCTTATAGGTGAAGGATTCTTACAAAAACCTATTTCGACACCAGAAGGGTACGTTAATTTAAGCACTATCCATTGGTCACTTCTTTCAAAAGCAACTGGTTTTTTAGCGCAAAGCATAGGACTTTTGCCCTTTTTTCTTTGCCTATTCGTTCTCAAATCAATTTTTCTAAATTATCAAAGAGGTGATGTTTTCAGCACCATAAATGCGCGCAATTATAGGTATTTGGGATGGTTATTTTTTTTAAATGCATTGCTTGCACAACCTTTAAGTAATCTTATGGTAGTGCTTGCTGTAACTTTAGCAAATCCACCTGGGCACCGATATATTAGCTTGAGCTTTGGCTCTCCTAATATTGAAGCACTCTTTTGTGGAATGCTCGTCATCGTCATTTCCTGGGTTATGCTGGAAGCTAGTAAACTTCATGATGAACAACAATTCACAGTATAAGGAGAGCTAACTTGAGTATTATTGTTAACCTTGATGTGATGTTGGCTAAGAGAAAAATGAAAATGCAAGACTTAGCTGTGTTAGTGGGTATAACCATTCAAAATTTATCAATACTAAAAACTGGGAAAGCCAAAGCCATAAGATTTTCAACTTTAGCAAATATTTGCAAACATTTGAAATGCCAACCAGGTGACATCTTAGAATTTAAATCTTTAGAGGAAGATCAATGAACTATTTCCGTTATGCTCTCTTGCATCTGGCTATTATATTACATTTCAGTCCAATTATTGCTTCAAATAGTGGTAATGAAATTACCCCTTATAAATTTGGTGATAATGGAATGCCATCTTATGAAATTCCTGCCTCTTCGAGATTTACCACAAAGCGTATCTCTGAAAGCGCTCCTGATATTGTTTACTACCTAAGTAAACCTCAGGCAAATAATTATCCTATTGTCATTATGTGTGGGGGTTCTTCAGACCAAGATCATATTGAAAGCATCATCCATTTTCACCGTTATTTTCTCCAGGAATTAATAGATTTAGGCACTGCAGTCTTAACGGTGGAACAATGGGGAATTGATGGAAAAAACATTCAAATTCAAGAATTCATGGAGCACTATACACGATCTCAACGATTAGAAGATCATCAGACCGTCATTGAGCACCTAAAACTGCACCCTCCCGATGGTTGGAATGGAAAATTAATTTTCTTAGGTGTTTCAGAAGGCGGTCCTCTCGTTACAGCACTCACAGAAAAATATGCAGATATTACGATTGCCACTATTAATTGGTCAGGCGCTGGAGACTGGTCATGGAAGGAAGAGGTATGGGTCTATTTACAACGTTTAGTTGTTGATAATACTGAATGCCCGCACCATATTCACATATGTGATTGTTCTACCTGTTTGGAAGCAATTACAACAAAGAAACATTATGAAATGCAAATGGATGCCACATTGCAAAATCCTACACCTGATCAATATTTTTTAAATATGACCTACAAATACCATGCGGATGCAATTTTGTATCCTAAACCCAATTACCCAAAAATACGCACTCCATTTTTGGTTGTTGCAGGTGCTGAGGACACAATAATTGAATCTAGCGATGCATTTGTTAAAAATGCAAAAGCTGCAGGGACAGATATCACTTACCTACGAATTGCAAATATGGACCATTACGTTCGTAAACGACCTGATATCATCCAACAATCATTTGATTGGTTAGGCGAGCAAATAATCAACGATCAAATTAAATATTTTAAGATAACACCAGCAATCAAAATTAACATTGATTCATTATTTAAATGAAATGACGTACTAGGTTGATTAATCTATCAAAAAAGGACTCCTTAAGCGTTTTCTAATTTCAGAGCCTGTTGACTTGTGGCAAGCAGGAGGAGATATGCCCCGGCTACCTTGGTTTGGCGCACCTAGCCAAGGATCGAGTAGGAGGGAGCTTTCGCTCCCGTCCTCTCACACCACCGTACGTACGGAACCGTATACGGCGGTTCATGATCACTGTGACCTAGCACATACTAACGTCATCATCGA
>JACDGH010000171.1 GCA_013815395.1 Parachlamydiaceae bacterium | reverse complement strand
CATCTCACAAAATCTGATCTTCAAGCTTTACAACTCCTTCAGACTGCAGTGCGCAAAGAAGGTCCTATGACCACTTTAGATAAAACTATTGAAGCTTCTATTATCTTAGCTAAGGATAGTTCAATTTCCATGGACTCAGCGCAATTTCACCTTAAACTAGTCAAATGGTCAATGGCTGATGATGTGGATGATTTAACTAATAAAGTTTTAGGAATTCTTTCAAATACTCCTATCAAAAATGCTGAAGTAGCTTTGGAAGTTAGCGAAAAAATCATAAAATTTCTTTCAGAAAATTCTAGCATGATATGTGGATATGATCTTCCTGCATTAGAAAATCTTCAAGCTCTAGTACATATGTTTGCGATTCAAACTAAGCAAAACTTGAATAGGTTAGAGCAACAATCTTTATCAATAATGGAAAAAACGGTTGAAGCAGCTGTTAAAAAATCTTTCCATAGTAAGAGTCTTACAGAAATTCCTCCAGACTTAGGCGCATTGGTTACAGATTGCCTTTCAATAACGGAAGCTATAAATCTTTTTTTGAACAATGAGAATACATCTTCAATAGGACTAGCAAAAGCTATAAAATCTGCGAGTACAGATGATGTTTATCAGTTTTATAAAGATGTTCTGATAAAATTTAAGGAAAGCCCATACCTTTTTAATAAAATGATTAATGTTTTTTTTAAAAATGCCTCCACTGAAAGTCAGAAAATATTTTTTTGTCAATTGAATCACAATGTTAATATTGAAGATTTTTTATCTAGTGTTATCCAAGCTTTGCCAAAAACAATGAAAGAGATCGATTTACAATACTGTTACGAATATGTGACAACCGGACATATAAAAAAAATTATATCGCATTTTGATGAATTAGAATCATTAAATTTGAGCGGGTGTAAGATGAACAGTGACAATTTTGCAGAGCTTGCTAACAGCCCAAAAATGAATCATTTAACAAGCTTGATTTTGGATAAAACTTATCGAGGGGATGATGAAAAAGGATTTGAGGGGTTTATTGAATTAGTCCAAAGTCCAAAAATGTTTAGGCTGCAAAATTTAAGCCTTGCATATTGTAATTTGCGGGATAATTTTGTTATCGAATTAGCACATAGCCCTTACATGTGCAATTTAGTGAGTTTGAATTTAAATAAATGCAAAATAACGAGTAAGGCAGCGGAAGCAATAGCTGAAAGTGTACATATGTCAGGATTAAAAAAATTAGACATTAGTTCCAATTTTATCGGAGACAAAGGCATTACTTCATTAGCTAAAAGTTACAACATGGCACAGTTAGAAAATTTAAATTTAAGTAATTGTGGCCTGCTTGACAGTGGCGTTATCGAGTTAGCAAAAAGCAATTATATAACGAAATTAAAAAGTTTAATTTTGGGTTCTAGGGGTTCTTGGAATAAATCCAAAATTGGTATTACAACTGTCTCAGCTTTAGCCAATAGCCCTAATATGTCGAAACTAGAACAGTTAAATTTGTCTAATGGAGAATTTGGTGATTCAGCGATCAGCGCAATCGCAAATAGCAATTATTTAAATTTAAAGAGTTTAAATTTATCTGGAAACAAAAATTTAACTGATTTGACTCTTATCACAATAGCTAAAAGTCCTTCCTTTCATGAATTGCAAGAATTGGATATACAATGGTGCTTATCAGTATCCGAAGAAGGAATTATGGCACTTGCCAAAAGTGATTGCACTCCAAAATTGCATGATTTAGATTGGGAGGGTATCAATATTTCAGATGCAAAAAGTGTGAACAATCTATTGGAAGCCAGGAAATCGAATTTGCAATCGCAAAGCTTAAAAATGGACGATTAAATTTTTTATAACACTGTTATAGGAGCCACTTGCACAATCGTAAGGCTATCAGTGTTTTGATCATATACAAATTCCACTTCAACAGGCTGTGCAAAAGCTTTTTCTATTTCTTTAGTAACTTTTGCAATTTTTTTAATGGTTGATGGAAAAAGGCACATGAGGTCTTTGCTTTGCTGGTTCACAACTACATCTCGCATGGTATTTACTGTTAACATGGTGGGATTACCAGCTCCATCAACACCCCCACCAAAACCTGGCGTTATTTGCAAAGCGACATTGTCCCAATTATGTTTATCACTCACTGAGAAGGCCACCCCCGAATGCGTTCCCGTGCTAACATAGCTTTGAAGAAAGATGTTCATGGAAAATAATTTGGATTTGTCTAGACAGAAAAAAGTGGCCCGTTCAGAGAAGGCAGATGCTAAAACTACGCGAAAGGCTTTTAAGCCTTCTTCAAGAGTTTTAACAGGGCCGATCGATTCGAATAAACCAGCCATTCTTTTGCTCTCATTGTCTTCTAAATCAGAAGAGGAACGTACAATCACTTCCTGCTGAGAATTTTGATCTTGTGTCGAATTCCAAATTTTTTCAAAAACCATTATAAAAGCAGCAGAAAGAGGCTTATTCATTATTAATTCTTTAATATTGGCGAAATTCTCACTTTTAAGTTCATCTTCAATTTCTTGTCGCCATCCTAAAAGGTTAAAGATTTGCTCTGCTTCCAAAATGTGGACATCAGGGACCGTAAAGCCTGGCAAATTGAGGCTTTGGAGGTCTTGTAGGGTAAATGCTTTACCTTTCCAGCTATAAGGTTTAATAACATCACTCCTGGTTAAAGCTCTAGCTTCGCCCACAAGCTTACGCAATTCATGATCACCCTGGTGAGTGTGATGAGATAAAATATGATGTAGATATTGTTTTTCTAAAGTTGACGTGGCCTCAAAAGCGCGATTCAAATAAATCGAAAGGTCAAAAGCATCTTCTTCTTTTAGACCTGCTTGATCTTGAGTTATCTCCTCGATATTATTCCCAGTCTTAGAGGGTTTGCCGAACAATGTTCCTCTTTCAACTTGTATTGATCTATTAGCTTGAATCAAGCGATCGATTGCTCCAACGACTGTCCCATTGAGCAAGTCCATTTGAAATTGCAAAATTGACGAGGGAGATGTTTGCTGCCTTCCCATCCCCGCATGCCAGGTATCATCATTGAGTAGATGTTCATTGATATTCGAATAACCCTTTAATAAATTGTCGCGAATTTCAGTCAAAGTTTCCAATTGACTTTCTGGATTAAGTAAAGCCTTCCGTTGAGAGGTAGTAATTAAATTTTGGCCGTAGGCAGTCCGGATAAGTATTTCTAAGGCTTCAGGATTGAATTTCTCACCATTTAAATTAGTAACCAAATAATTAGAGGTTGAAATTTCTAAATAAAAAAGAAAATGCATAAAATGATCAATTTCCTCATGGCAGAATTGATATTTAAGAAATGCTGATCTAAGTTCAGTTGTTGTTTCCAGTACTGCAATACATTGCTTGACAGGATCAACGGCTGTCCCTTCATAACTTTCTCCAAAACGAAAATCAAAATATTCTTCTTGATTTACCACTTTTCGAAGCTTACTCACCAGACTATTTAGCTCAGAAGGGACTTGATTAAAATGCAATTCAGCAACTTTTTCTAATTCAAACAAATTTTTCTGCAGATAGTTCAATTCAATCAAAGACAAATAATTTTTTGGTGGTTTTTCTATATGAGGGATATTCTCTAATATTTGAAGTGCTTTTTTTGAAGCAGAAAATATTTTTTTTACTTCAATAGAATTTTTATTAATATAGGAGGTTATTTCGTAATAAGCCGGTATGTAATCCCCTAGGGATTGTCTATCTTCATTTAATAAGGCTTTAACTAGCTTATTCTTTAATTTAGATTGCATTTTCTCATATTCGTGCTCATCATCTTTTGATTCAAAACTTTCAATGCTTTTCTTCACTTCTAGGCTTTCTAACAATGTGCGGACAGCCCCATCTACTTTTTTGGCATATGCTAAATTAGGACCAATATAAGGGATGTAAAGAGTGGAAATAGAGTTTATAATTTTGTTTAGCGAATTCATGATAGGGGGGATATTAAATTTTTCCTGATTAAGATCAGAAATTTCTTTTTCTAATAATTCTGCATCACAACGCAATTCAAACATAATTTTCAAGGCATAATTTGGATTCCTGACCAAACCTTCATTATCGACATAATTACATAATAAAAAATCTAAAGTCGCGTCAATTTTCTCTATTTTTCTGAATATTTGTGGATCTAATAATGTTTTATTTAAATTTTTAATTTGCTTTTTTATTGCTAAGATTTCTTTTAAACTGTTATTCATTAAGTGCGGAGTTAGAGAAAGTAATTGAATTAACTTCCTTCGAAGGGAAAATATATTTTTATCACTTGTGCTAAGATTTGTTGGTATATTATTAACCCCCTCTAAGCACTCTATAAGTATGGGAGTAATCTGTTTTTCACATGGTTGACTTTCATCTAATGCCATGATAGATTTCCACAAATCCTCTAAAAATTGAAATTCGTAACAAAGAGGTGGAGTCAATTCATCAAGAAGTTCATTGAGCTTACTTGGAAAGAAACCAAGATCCAAGGATAAAGTATCTCTGAAACAGGTGATGAAAGCATCGAGACTAAGATCACTATAGAGTTTATCTTTAGTGAAAAAATTCATCCCACTAATGCTATTAAATTTATAAGGGACAAACAGATCTAAAATTTTGAGGCAATCTAAACAAAGTTCTTTTTCTTGTGGGACGCTCAAATCCCCCTTTTTCAATCTTTGGAAATTTTTGTCTATTTGAATCAAACCTTCTCTTAATCGAGTATCTGGCATTTTTAAAAATTTCAACAGATGGTTCAATTTTAAATTTAAATTTTTTCCCATTTGAGAAAAAGGCATATCAATGATATCGCTCAAATTTTTTAGCGGTTTAGGTGCACAAGTCGTGGAAACGGGTTTCTTCATGCATTTTCTTGAAAATACTGAATATGATATCCCTGTAGATAGCACGATGTTTTGTTTTAACTTTGAGATTTTCCGATAAACATCACGAAAATCATCAAGAAGGCAATCGATGTTATCGGAATTCATATTTGCGACTTGCTCACGCATTGATTCTAATTGAGTGGCGTAACATTCAAAAGCAAAGCGGGCATCCAAGGTTGAGCTAATATCATTTTCCGAGAAATTTTCCAAAAATTGTGGATAGTGTTCTCGTGGTAGATAGTCTGGATGAAGCTGATAATATTGATGCCTTTGATTCAATGAATCAATTACATATAACATCACCTTCTGGTAACATTCCAGGCTGGTTTGGGGGCAACTTATAAAAATAAAATCACGGCGGCCCGAATTGTATTCATCAAGATAGCGTTCAACAAGCAGAAGGTTGTCAGGACCAGGATATCGGTGGATATTTACGCGTAAAGGGCCTTCATCATATCCATCGACCAAGTCACTTACTTCAACTGCGAGTTTTTTTTGTGGTGTTAGGTCAAAATCGTCGCGGTATTTGTTTCTATCTTCGGACGTTAACCTAACAGTCTTGTTAATGATTTCTATGTCGTGGCGGCCAAATAAATGTTCATCTAAAAGAAAAAGTTGAAATTTAAGAGGGGGTGAAAGATTTTTATCGTCGATTTCGTTGCGTTTGAGCTTTAATTTATTTAATATTTCTTGAGAAGGCGGCACAAGGTTTAAACAAACATTAAATTCCGTTAGTTTGATTAAGGTGTTATCGAAAAATTGAGAACTAATAATTTCATCAAATTTCTTGAGCAGAGGATCTATTAAGTCCGCATCCAAATCTTTTTTGTAAACGCCATAATCAATATCGGCTGATCTAAAAATACTATCTTGAGGGAATTTTTCTTCAATAATATAAGGGGGTATGGAATAATCTAAGCGACTAGGAAGGCCAATCATAGTAACACCTTTTTTATTGATTATCACAAGATATCAGTGGGTGAGATTGAAGGCAATCCAAATAAACTAACAAAATTAATGCTAAAAATTTTCTTTAAAATACTGAGAATTATTAAAAAAATAGATATTTTTGCTTGTCGATTGCTCTCTGGGGATAACAATAGCTT
>JACDGH010000170.1 GCA_013815395.1 Parachlamydiaceae bacterium | reverse complement strand
ATTCAAGGCCTTATCATTTTTTAAACGAGGATGATTATCGAGTAATAGCTGAAGATTTGGATTTAAAAATTTTACACCTTGAAACATCTTCTCATGAAGCAAAATTTATAGGAAAGAAAGGATTTGAAGATTATGTAAGAGGGTGGCTGCCTTTTTTAATAGACCTTCCTAAACCCCTTCATGACAAATTTTTAGATGAAATTGGGGATAAGTCTCTTGAATTTATCCCATTGGATTCACAAAGATACGTAAATCATCCCTATAAAAAAATCCTCATAATTTTAGAGCATAAAAAAAAATAATCTTATTATGAATTCAAAGGTTGTAATTTAAAATGAATCAAACCTCAAATTTGCTGGGGCAGCCTATTGGGCTTTCTATTGACAATTTTCAACCTCCTACGCGTCCGGATTTTAGGGAGTTGAAAGGAAAGGTTTCGTTTGTAGAGCCTATTTCTTTTTCCCATTTATCAGCTCTGCATAGAGCGTTTTCGAAGGATACCACGGGCAAAAACTGGACCTATATGTCTTATGGTCCCTTTACTAGCGAAATTGAATTTTCTATTTGGGCCGAAAATACTTGCTTTGGAGAAGATCCAAAGTTTTATACAATCTCAGGATCAGAAGGGCCTGCTGGCCTAGCTAGTTATTTGCGAATTGAACCAAATATTGGCTGCATTGAAATAGGTCATATTCACCTGTCGCCACTTTTACAAAGAACGAGAGCTGGTACCGAGGCCTTACTACTGATGATTAAGTGGGCTTTTGAATCGGGCTTTAGACGATTGGAATGGAAATGCGACTCTCTTAATGCTCCTTCGCGACATGCGGCCCAAAGATTAGGATCTTCCTATGAAGGAGCCTTTCGACAAGCGACTATTTACAAGTCTAGAAATCGAGATACAACTTGGTATGCAATAACGAGTAGGGATTGGCCCGCACTAAAAACAGCATATGAAATTTGGCTATCTCCGATTAATTTTAATGCGCATAACCAAGAAATTAAAAAACTTTCTGAATTGACGAGCTCGATTTTGGTGAGCTAAGAATAAAATCTATTTTCTGCTATTTCCTGTCAGTCTCTACATGCTTAAGGCTATATATTAGAACATTGAAGCAGACAGGTGAGGTTAGTCTTATAAAGCATACTTAATATATTTCAAATATTACTAAAAAACTAATTATATATTTTGGAAAACTGAGTAACGTTTCGCTCGAGTAAGCCCTGCAATTTACGATGAACCTATATCATTTTTTTAGATTTTTTTTGAGGATATTTACAAATAATTATAATTTTGATTATAATAATCATTATCTATGTAATATAAGTTTAAACAAAGATACATTCTAGGAGTTTTTTATGACCCCCAACCCTCCAAACCCAACTAGAGAAAAATCTTTAGTTGATTCATTTACTTCTTTTATTATGGACCCCAGCAATAAAAATAGATCTTCTCCAGCAACGGCATGGATTGCTACAATTGGTCTAGGGATAATTACCGGTGGGCTCGTACATGTAGGTAGTGCATTATGGAGAGCTAAATATGATAATGAGGAAAATGAAACACATGCGAAATTAAGTCTAATTTTTTAAAATATTTTCAAAAAAAATTCAAAAAATGAAGTGGTTATAAATCCTATAGACGATTCAATTGCAAAAAAAAATCTTAATCTTGAATTGATATTAACTGAAATTAAAAATTTACTAGAAACATTTAAAGTTTTACGTAATAGTCCATCTGGTATTCAATCTCTTTGTAGTTCTATTATCACCATCTTATCTAAAAACCGATGTTCTTTAGAAGAATTTATTAATTTTGAATCGGCTAAAAATAAGCTTCCTAAGAACATATTAGATCAACTTAATAAAATCGCAATAGCCTCTCAACTTCTAGAGCTACAATCCCTGAAAAACCAGGCTTTTCAAGCATAGATGATGTGGCAGATTACATAATTTTAAATAAAGCAAATCTTTGGAAGAAAGCAGAAGATGCTGCTAAAGATGGATATGGTAGGGTTAATAATGAAAAGTGTATGCCTAATTTTATTGAAATTATTCGAAAACAATTTAAAGATGAGGGATTTTCATTACAATCTCTAAATAAAGAAAAAATAAAATGTTTTTTTTCAAGACGATCAATTAAAAAGAGCACTTTTAAGTTATGCAATTGTTAATAAAATTGATCATATTTTAAATTACCATCTTGAATTTGTAGCCCAGAATATTTTTGAGAATAGGGATACTACTACAGTCAACATTGCTGCAAATTCCACAAACACTCAAGAATTAATAAATGGCTTGGTTGAACATATGCGAACCGAGTTTAGAAAAGAAGGGCGCTCATTAAGTGAAGTTTTTAATAATGAAAATTGTTTGAAAATTTTTAAGGGTAGCGGTAGATTAACATTAGCATTAGCTGTCTATCTTGAAAAGCTTTCCCCAACTACTGAAAAAGGTAATCCACATAAAATAGAGGCGATACGACTGGCAAATCAATTTGTCGAGAAGCCAGGTCTTGTTACACAATTAGGATTACAACAACATAGAGATAATCCAGTACGGTTACGTAAAGAAATTCACAATTATCTACTTGAAAATAGTGGTGACAAAACCGCAAACCCAGATCAGAAAGTTCTTCAAGCAGCTTCAGCACTGATAGATATGTTTAAACATGATACTTATAAGTATTACTTGGCAGCTCTTCAAAAGGAGCGAGATGAAAAAGGTTATGTGGGTGATATATATTCGACGCATGATCGAGCTCCTCAAACACAGATGAAAGACCCCCAGGAAATTGATGTTAATGATCTTGACTAATTGATCATTTTAGTTGCGTAAATTAGAACGGAGACTCCTGGTGTGTTTTACTACATGCCGATCATCGGTACCCAGCGTTCGATTATTTTTAAAATCATGAAAGTTACTATGTTACTAACCAAAAAACAGCTTGAAGCTGAAAGCCAATATCGCAATGCCGCCTTCAACATCTTTGTCCACAATCGAAATGATCACGCAAAAAAAATCTCCTTTCTAATGGACGAAAATAGCGCCAGAAGATTATTGAGGAAGTTAAAAGTGTAGTAATGCATTGGCCTGCCTTTGCTAAAGAAGCGAATGCCTCGACCCAATCATTTCAATATATCTACAAACTATTAAAAAAGGTGAAGTGGGTAATCTATTTTCTATACTTACCTTCCGTTAAAGACGCACAAGTATTATATCGCCCCGCCGCCCTTGATTTGCGTAAATTTTTTGTAAAAAAAAGATCGCCCCAAATACGCTAGGCAGGGCGTCTTTCTCGCCCTGGTTGCATTAATTCTTTTACCAAAAATGTTCTTTTATATATAATAGATAATATACGAACTAATATATGGATTTTATTGATTTAAGGATTAACATGATGTCTCTTAACATTTTAACACCCTTAGAATATCGGGCTATAATTGCCCAAAATGCTAAAGTAAAAAGACTTTCTTTAAATCTTAGTCAGCAAAATCTGTCGATTCGTTCTGGGGTTAGTTTAGGATCTGTTAAGCGCTTCGAGCGCACAGGAAAAATTTCGCTGGAATCGCTTCTTAAATTAGCCTTGGTGCTTGAAAGCCTAGAATCTTTTAATTCCCTTTTTGCGCAAGCTCCTTTACAATCACTTCCTTCACTTGACGCTATTTTAAAACAAATTCCTCGCAAACGAGGACGTAAATGAACTCATCTGAACATATTAAATCCATTCATGTGAACTATTGCCGTGGCCAACAATTAGTGCCTTTTGGAAAGTTATTATGGAAAGATAAGCGCATATATTTCGAATACAATAACCTTTTTTTGGAATCTGGCCTGCATCTGTCTCCATTTAAATTGCCCTTAAAACCTGGTGTTATTCTCTGCGAAGATCATGTGTTCAATGGATTGTTCGGCCTATTTAATGACAGCCTACCAGATGGCTGGGGCCGATTACTTTTAGACAGAAAAATGAGATCTATAGGTTTAAATCCAGATGGAATAACCCCTCTAGACCGTTTAAGCTACACGGGTTCGCGCGGAATGGGAGCCTTGCAATATGAACCAGAAATCAATGATTCCCGAGAGTTAAAACTCGTAAATGATTTAGATGAAATCGCTCAAGAGTGCATGCAGGTCATTGAGTACGATGATAATCACTTCCTGGACGACCTACTAATCATGAACGGATCTTCTGCTGGGGCGCGTCCAAAAATTTTGATTGCAATACAGCCTAAAGAGCAAATTGTTTCAAACAACAATTTGAACGAAATACACAACGACTGGATTGTGAAATTCCGCTCCTCAATCGATCCAAAAGATAGCGGGTCTATCGAGTATGCGTATAACCTTATGGCAAAAAGTGCAGGACTCGATATCCCTGAAATCAACCTGTTCAAATCCAAAATCGGAAGTGGCCATTTTGGAGTTAAGCGCTTTGATCGAGTAGGTTCTAAATTCATACATATGCATACAGTTTGCGGTTTACTACATGCGGATCACCGCTACCCAGCGCTTGATTATTTTACTATCATGAAAGTTACCATGTTACTTACCAAAAATCAGCTAGAAGTTGAGCGCCAATATCGCAATGCCGCCTTCAACGTCTTTGCACACAATCGAGATGATCACTCGAAAAACTTCTCCTTTCTAATGGATGAAGATGGATCATGGCGGGTATCTCCAGCCTATGATTTAACTTTTTCCTCAGGACCAGGTGGTGAACACTGCACTTCAGTGATGGGCGAAGGACGAGCTCCCGCAGAATTTCACCTATTAAAGCTTGCCAAAGCCATAGGCATTCCTGAAAAAATAAGCCAGCAAATTATTGAGGAAGTTAAAAGTGCAGTAATGCTTTGGCCTGCCTTTGCCAAAGAAGCGAATGTTTCTGTTAAATCCCTTCAATTCATCTACAAACAATTGAAGATGTGAAGGGGTTAATTCTGACATTCTATTTTCTATACTTACCTTCCGCTAAAGACGCAAAAGTATTATATCGCCCCGCCGCCCTTGTAAAAGTTTGGGCAATAAAGTAGAAATAAAAATCCAAGTACCATGGGTTCCAAAGCTGTCCTTTGCCTGGGCTCGTTTAGAGCTGCACTTCCAAGCTCAAGACAATAAGTGTCTAAATTAGTCCCTGAGCCTTGCAAGGTAGCTCTTAACGAGCTTATGGTATATGCTACAACCTGCTTTTAGCTTAGAGTGAGATGGCGTAATTAAAGTGCGGTGGGTCCCATTCTATTTATCTGAAGTCAATTTTTGCCTTAATAATAAGTTAAAGAAATAAAAATAATCACTTGAAAAACTATAATTGCTTTAAAAAATATCTGTATAGAGTTAACTTGATATTTTACAATTTAATATGAGAATATTGTATATGAGATGTCACGGACAATATAGTGAAAGTACACCCCTTTTAAAATACCCGATACATCTCCATTTGGATATTCCCGATTCACCGCAGCCGCCAATACGTATTGAAGCGAGTTTGGAAAAAATACGCTTATTACAAAAAATAAGTATTTGCTTTCAAGTAGTATGTTTAATAATTTCGACATGCACAGGCGCAATCGGATTTCAAAAATTTAAAGTTCGAGAAAATATCGATGGTTCTATTTTTGCTTCTGTTTCTATTACTAGCGCCTTTTTCCTATTTGGTATTCGAAAAGGATTTAGTGATGCAGAAAAGTCACGTGTAATCAGTTTGAAGAGAAATTATTTTCAAAAGTGTATTTTGGGTTGTTTTTAAAATAAGTTAGTTTATATGAAGGGATGGGGTGGTCAATGTAGTCACTCTCCAAATTCATCAATCATCAATATTTTGAGCTTCATATTACTTGTAATATATACTCATTTATCCATTAGATGATTTCAGCACTTTCAGGTTTCAGCAATTTAAACATTAAAAACTTTCCATTTCATTTCTTTTAAGATAGATAACTTTCTCAATTTTTGCCAACGAAGAAGCAAATTTCAAAGCTGCAGGCCATCTGTAATCATTTAAATAATGATATGTTCCGATTCCAATTGGGGC
>JACDGH010000169.1 GCA_013815395.1 Parachlamydiaceae bacterium | reverse complement strand
TTACGACAAGATACCGTGTTTTTTTCTTTTTGAAAATTACATATTCCATTTTTATAAAAAAAATACAAATCCCTTTTTTTAAAAGGGATTTGTATAAGTTTTTACTTTAACTTGACGGCATTGGGCGAGACGCCCTGGCTACCGCGCTGAGGCAATCAATTATCAATTCATAATGTCCAGTTTGGCTGACGCTTTTCAAAAAAAGCCGCTAGTCCCTCTTTGGCTTCATCGGAATTTCTGGCGTTTTCATGAAATGAAAGCGCTAACTTCAATTCATCATAAAAACTAGGTGTATCCAAGCTATGCAACAGATGTTTTGTTTCACGTGTAGCCGCAGGCGCCCCTTTTAGGACAGCATGGGCTATTTCAGTGGCTGCTATAAGCAACTGCTCCTTTTCTACAACCCGATTAATCAGTCCTATTTCCATAGCTTTTTGAGCATCGATCGATTCTCCCATTAAAAGCAGCTCACGCACATCGCGCATCTTGATTTGGCGACGCAGCAGCGTCGCCACTTGGGCAGCCACTAAGCCCCTGCGCGTTTCAGGAAAGCCAAAGCGAGCTTCTTTAGTTGCTAAAGCAATATCGCATGCAGCCACTAATCCCGCTCCCCCTGCTAAGGCATCGCCTTGCACGGCTGCAATGGTTACTAAAGGTGATAAGTAAATTGCCCGAAAAAGACGAGCCACATACATGGCTGATTTTTCCGTGAGGGAAGAATCGGCAGCTTCATGCAGATCCATTCCCGTACAAAAAGATGCTCCTTGTGCATTGAGAATCACTACCCTCTGCGATGGATCTTTATAAAGTTCTTCAAAAGTAAAACTCAATTCTTCCATTAAAGCAATATTGAGTGCATTTCTTTTGTCCGGACGATTTAAAGTCACCATCATGATAGAATTGCCCAGACTTTGCGTGGTAATATATTCATATGTCATTGCATCACCTAAAGTTGATTACTTGATTTTTGATCATGGATTATTTCGATACATTAGATACAGCTGATCTTCTGGAATAACAATAGGCATCTCTAATAAGACTTGTCCCAAGGCTTTGCCCTGCGCATCCAATCGCAATGATCGCGTGCCACCACCATTTAAAACCCCTTCAAGGATAAAATTTAAGGCCCACAAATTAGGCAATTCAAATCTAATCACCTTACCAGGTATAAGTGATTCAAAAAAATCAGCTACTTTTTCAGCCGTCAAATATTTTTCAAGAAAAGTATACCCTTCCGCTGTATAAGCAATTACGCCAATATTCGAGTTTGAACCTTTATCGCCACTGCGCGCATAGGCAATCTTGCGCAAATGAATCGTTTCTGAAATCATAGATTCACCTTCATGTATTCGCAAGTTGGTTTTATTTGAGCAGCATCCACCAAACACGGCCAGTAACCCAAAACTGGGCGAATGTGAGGACGTCCAGAGGTATATCCCGTTGTACCGGGAGGGCCGCTCGTCACCATAGGTGCAATCTCCCTCGAAAAGTGTTCGAGAACTTCACGACGAGGATCGGCCACACATATCCTTAAAACACATTCTAAAGGCTGCTGCACCCCATTTTTCAACACGCCTTGCATCACATCGCCGCATCCCAGACATTCAATACAGCTTCTTTCCGGAGTAAATCCTGCTTTGGCTAAACGCTCGAGAATTATTTCGCCACAGCGGCGAGCCTTCACTTGCACATCCCGTCCCACGATTGCTAGCATCCCCTCGGCCTTAAAACCATCCTGATAAGTTACACTAACCTTTAATGTCGCAGGGGGTGCACTTCCTTGGCCACCAGTAACTTTTACGCGATTGGGACCTCCTTCTTCTAATTTAAGGGAAAGGAAGGATACGGTTGCATCCGGGCTCAAATATCGGTCTGGATCTCCAATTTCATAGAGCAGTTGTTCTTTGACTGTTTCGAGGCTGACGCGGCCACCGGAATTGGGTGGCTTGGTGATGATAAAAGAGCCATCAGCACTCATTTCAACAATAGGGAAGCCCATTTGTCCCAAATCAGGAA
Organism: Parachlamydiaceae bacterium; assembly: GCA_013815395.1. GTDB lineage: Bacteria > Chlamydiota > Chlamydiia > Chlamydiales > Parachlamydiaceae > JACDGH01. Next base: position 4,018 of record JACDGH010000169.1, on the reverse strand, counting down.
GATTTAGCCAGTCGTCAGAAATTCCGCCCGTCACTTGCGTGCCACATTCAATAAGATGACCTGCAATGGTAGCTTGAGCCAAAAGATTGTAATCAGTCCAATTCCAATCAAAGTGAGCCACACAAGGCGCCACCGTCAAACTTGGATCTGCCACTCTACCTGTAATGACAATATCGGCTCCATTTTTAAGAGCTTCCACCAACAGCTTAGCGCCCATGTAGGCATTGGCCGTAACCAGTTTTGGGAGGATTTCCACAATAGGCCGTCCGGATTCCATATGCTTGAAAGAAGAAGTGCTAGGTGCAGCTTTAATCATCTCCAATACATCGTCACCAGCAATCACAGCAATCTTTAATGAACAACCCGCTTGACGCAAAATTTCTGCACACGCAAGTGCGCAAGCTTGAGGATTTAATCCGCCCGCATTGGTGACAATTTTAACTTTAGATCCTGAGAGCCAGTAAGGAATAAGACTTTTGATCACCTCCACAAAATCCTGAGCGTAGCCAGTGCAAGGATTTTTCTGCCTTTGTGCAGCCATGATGGAAAGTGAAACTTCTGCCAAAAAATCTAAGGTAATGTAATTAATATCGGGCTGTTGCTCAATGAGCGCGGCTGCGGCTGTGAGACTATCTCCCCAAAAAGCTTGTGCATTGGCTATTTTAAGCACTTTTTCCATAAAACTCCTAAACTAAACTTGAATGACGCCCGTGTGAAAATGACGCGTGGTTTGAATCGGAGCCCTTGATACCAGTTTCAGCAAATCAATCAAAACCTGGCGTGTAGTCTCAGGGGGAATGATTGCATCCACCCAACCTCTAGCAGCTCCATAGCGAATGTCTAGCTGTTGTTCATACTTTTGTCGAATCTCGGTGTGCATCCGATCCATTTCTATCTTATCAAGCTTTTGCCCTTTTCTTTCGGCAGCGCGTTGTTGCACAGTGAACAAAGTGTTGGCCGCCTGATCGGCTCCCATGACGGCATATTTAGCATTAGGCCATGCCAGAATAAAATTAGGATCATAAGCCTTGCCGCATAACGCATAATTTCCGGCACCGAAGGAATTACCTACGATCACGGTGATTTTTGGCACGATTGAATTGCTAACAGCATTCACTAATTTAGCCCCTGAGCGAATAATCCCCGATTGCTCCGCTTCCCGTCCCACCATGAAGCCCATCACATCTTGTAAAAAAATCAACGGCAAACGCATTTGATTGCAGTCTAGAATGAAACGTGCCGCTTTGTCGGCCCCTTCAGAATAGATGACTCCACCAATTTCCACGGCACCCTTGCCATTAAGCGTTTGAATGCGTTGGTTAGCTACAATCCCCACGGCTATGCCGTTAATTTTGGCATAGCCTGTAAGTAGTGTTTTGCCGTAGTCGGCTTTGTACTCCTGCAAGGAATCATTATCGACTATACAATCTAGTAAGTCATGCACATCGTAGCCTGCATGACTTTCGATATCTATTAAGTCATAAATTTGCTCAGCAGGACACTTACTTTGTAAGTTGTTTGTAACTATTTCTACATTTGGATCTTTGGGAAATAAATCGACAAGCGAACGTAAGCGCTTTATGCAGGCAGTATCATTTGGTTCATAAAAATCGACCGTTCCGCTAATTTCGGCATGCATTTTAGCCCCGCCCAATTCTTCCGGATCGGCAAGTTGTCCAATAGCCGCTTTTACTAACGCCGGGCCTGCTAAATAAAGACCACTTCCCTCAGTCATTAATAATTTATCACATAAGACAGGCAAATAACCTCCCCCGGCGATGCAATTCCCCATAATGGCTGCAAGCTGAGGGATGCCGTTTGCTGAAATGATGGCATTATTGCGAAAAATGCGCCCAAAATCGTCATCATCAGGAAAAACATCCTCTTGAAGAGGTAAGAAGACCCCTGAAGAATCTACTAGATAGATGATTGGTAAGCGACATTCGAAGGCAATGCGTTGTGCGCGCAATACCTTTTTCACTGATTGAGGAAACATAGCTCCGGCTTTTACAGTGGCATCATTAACTACTAAGAGGCATTTACGACCAGCTACTGAACCTATACCGGTGATCACGCCGGCAGCTGGCAGCTCTCCCCATTCTTTATACATGCCCCAGGCAGCCCAGAGATTCAATTCCAGCCATGAAGAACCTGGGTCCAGCAATGCTGAAAGTCGTTCTCGCGCTACAAGCCTTCCTAGACGTCGCTGACGCTCAATACCCTCTTTGCCACCCCCCTCTTTGATCACATCCTCTTGAATTAGCATTTCAGTAGTTAAGGTGCGCAATGCGGAAACTTTTAATGAACAACCTGTTATTTTCATGTCGTTTTTTTTTGTGGTTACCATACAGTCTTAATTCCTGTTAACTTATCAGAAAGGGATTCAATTAGAGCATCATCTTTAGAAAATAAACTATTTAAGTTTTGGTCAATCGTGTTCATAGCCATTTGGCAATATAATTTTCCCGAATCTAAATCGTAAGGATTGTTTAAAGCATATCCAGGAAGTTGTAAATCGGCATCAAGCTTGCTTAAAACCGCAGATGTTGTATACAGGGCCATAGCGCTTTCAGCAATACGTTCTAGCTCTAATTGATTTTCAATAATTCCTTCGCGATAATGAGCTAACAATTTGACTACTGCATAACCAAAGCGCCGAATCGCTTTTCCAAGCGCTTGGGCTTGTGATTCAAGCTGTGCGGATTTTACAGGCACAGAGGGGGCCTGTAAACGGCTAAACAGATGCGTGAACATTGGAGAAATATTTTTTGACTGATTGAAAGGATCTTTTAAGATTTCCATGTACCCCTTTAACTGCAAGCCCACATCCCGCATGCCGACAGCGCCAATAAAGGCACGCATCACCTCATTTGAGCCCTCACCGATCATATTTAGACGAGAATCGCGCATCACCCTTTCAAAAGGATGATCAGTAAAGAAAGAGCGCCCTCCATAAATTTGCATGGTATCGTACAAGATCAACCAAGCAGCCTCGCTGCTAAAGACTTTTAGCATAGCTGACTCTAACATAATATCCTCAACGCCACTATCAATTAATCCGGCCGTAAAATAGGTTGTGGCATCCATGGCATAGAGCAAGGCTGACATGCGCGCTAGCTTCTTTTTGACTAATCCAAATGAAGCCAGCGGCCTTTTGAATTGATAGCGCGTGCGTGAATATTCTATAGATTTTTTAACGAGTTCTTTTGCCACTCCGGTGCATGTAGCCCCAAAAGTTGTTCTGCCGTAATCCAAGACTGTTAAGCATACCTTTAACCCGCCACCGATTGGACCTAAAATGTTTGCAGCCGGCACACTCATATGTTCAAAAGCTAGGTTAGAAGTTTTGGAACCCCGCATGCCAACTTTTTCCAAACTTGCATGCGTGACTTTAAATCCCGGCATATCTGGAGTTACAAGAAATGCTGTAATTTTATCTTGCTTACCTTGAGGCGTTTCCACTTCTGTTTTAGCCATCACAGTCAATACATGCGCCATACTGCCGTTTGTGGTCCATTGCTTTTTGCCGGTAATGTAATAGACATTAGCTTCTTTATCAAATTCAGCGCGCGTTTCAATACCAGCCGCATCAGAACCGGCATTGGGTTCAGTTAAAGAAAATGCAGCTAATTGCTCACCGCGCGCTAAGGGCGCTAGCCATTTCTGCTGTTGCTCAGGCGTACCAAATAGGAGCAAGGCTTTTAATCCCACACTTTGGTGGGCATTCACGAATAAGGCGGTAGAACCACATTTACCCGCAATCGCTTCTGCCACTTTGCAATAAGCTCTCTGCGTCATACCCAGGCCACCATGTTCTTTGGGAATGCTCATGCCGAGCACACCGAGCTTGCCTAAGCCTTGAATGACAGCTGCAGGGATTTCTGAATGGCGATCAATCCAATCCGCATTAATTTCTGTATCAATGAATGTTTGTACCTTTTCTAAATAATCTATTTCTTCTTGCTGCTGTTCTTTTGAAATATATTGAGGATAGGGAAAGGCTATTTTCGACTCAAAT
>JACDGH010000168.1 GCA_013815395.1 Parachlamydiaceae bacterium | reverse complement strand
CCAGTTCATCGGGATTGGGGAAAGGGTTTTATCAGTAGAAAAGTCGCATCTAAAAAGATGCAAAATAATTTGATGAAAGCGCGAAATGAACATGCAGAAGGCTTTAAACTAAGAAATCCTCTAAGCCTCTATAATCCTTATGAATATCCAGAACAATTACAGCTCAAAGCAAAGGATCCTATTCATCTAGAATGGGTAACGGCTTGTGTAGAATCTCAAGGGTACAGGGAAACTATGGAAGACGCTTATTTTGATAAAACCTTGCCAGGTGGGAGATTACTCGGAGTTTTAGATGGACATGGAGGTAGTGAGGTGGCTGATTACGTTAGCGCAAGATTTCAAATCCTATTTCCTCAAATGTTAGAAAAGCACAAAACTCATAGATTATTTTCAAAAGAAAAATACAATATTCATCAAGCTCTTGAAGAAACTTGTTTTGTTATTCAGAATGAAATTATCGAAAAATCTGAATTTAATCATATGGGCTGTACAGCGGTTATTTGTTATATTGAACAAAGCACTAATTGCATCTATACTGCAACTTTAGGCGATAGTGAAGCGAATATCTATAGAAATATTGAAGGAAAGTATTGGTCGATCCCTATTTCCTGTATAAGAGATTGGGGGAGCTGGCCAGATGAACTGCGGGCGGCTATTGCTACAAGGGGTGAATATAAAAAACCTATTGTAGATTATTGGGAAAAAGAAGGTATAACTTCCCGGCATCGACGCATACATCAAAAGCTAGGGGGAGCGCCCTCAGAAAATTTTAATGTGGGTTGTAATGTCAGTCGTGCCTTCGGTGACCAAATAAATAATATAGGGCGTTTATTTAATACAGTTGTTACTAAACCAAAATTAGATCGCTGCTACCTATTGCCGGGGGATATAATTGTACTTGCCTGCGATGGACTACGAGAGTGTATAGAGGAGGATGTTATTGTAAACTGTGTTAAAGCATCTGCTGATAAACTTGCAAGCCAAATAAGCCATAACTTAGTAGATTTGGCTATCAGGAGTGGCAGCAATGATAACGTGACCGTTTTAACCGTAAAAATTAAATGATAAAATTAACATTTGCGTTGGAAACCAAGAGTAGTCACATAGGCCACACCTGCTAGCAAGGCAATTGTGGCCCCCCCGGGCCAATCTAAGTGGTAAGCTAGAGCTGTGCCCCCAAAGCACAATACACAGCTGAGTAGTACAGCGATGAACATAACGCGCGAAAGGCTGGCAGTAAATAAATTTGCAATAGCAGCGGGGATGGTAAGCATGGTCATTACGAGGATGATGCCAACCACTTGAATAAGCAATACAATTGAGACTGCGGTAAGTACAAGCAAAAATAAATATAAAGCATTGACAGGTAAGCCTTGCAAGCGCGCCTGTTCCTCATCAAAACAGATAGCCAAAAAGCGCTTATGCAAACAACCCACGCAAATTAAGATAAAAATATCTAGTCCAAACAAAATGTAAAGATCAGTTGGGGTAACCCAAAGAATATTGCCTATAAGAAAATTAGTGAGTTCAACGTTAAATCCTGGCGTCTGAGAAATGAAAAGAATACCTACAGCCATTCCTATGGACCAAAGCGCAGCGATGACAGAATCTTCTCGTTGTCGATAAAAGAGATGGATCCAGCCTATAATCAAAGCCGAAATAACTCCAGCAATTAACGCGCCTGCCAATGGGGAAATCCATTCAATCCCTTTAGCCCGCTCCAGCCATAAACAAAACCCGATGCCGCTCAAAACGGAATGGGAAATGCTGCCGCTGATGAAGACAATCCGTTTGACGACTACATAAGAGCCAATGATGCCGCTAACTACAGAAGAAGCCAGACCGGCAATGACAGCCGAGAGTAGGAGAGGATTGGTTCTTAGAGCTTCAAGGAATGACATCATAATTTTTAGAGCCTGCAAAGTTAAGGCATTTAGGATTTAATATTGATTAAAGGAGCATGATAAAGGCCAAAAGCAAAATGCTCACAAACTTCTTGCGGTTTGAGGGAAATTGCAGTCTGCTGCACGCAAATAACTCTTTCTACCAGTTCAATAGCTGCACGCAAGTTGTGTGTAACCATAATAATCGTGATTTGGCTTTGAAGTCCTTTCAAGATATTATAAATATCAGATTCTGCCTGTGCATCTACGCTTGCGGTTGGTTCATCTAACAAAAGTAATTGAGGTTCGGAAGCAAGAGCACGTGCTATAAGGGCACGCTGGGCCTGCCCCCCGGATAGATTACCAAAAGAGCGATGTTGAAAGTCAACCAAGCCCACTCTTTCAAGTGCATGCAGAGCAATTTCTTTATCCTTTTTACTGAAAATTCCATACCAAGGCAGATGAGACAATCGGCCTCCCATCACCAATTCCATAACAGAAATCGGGAATTGTTTATCAAACCGCAGAGATTGCGGCACATATGAAATTTGCTGAAGAGAACTTGCTGGAGGTTCCGAAAAAATGGATATATCACCGCTAGATGGCTTTAAGAAACCCATCATCAATTTTAGCAAGGTTGTTTTCCCTCCCCCATTTGGACCAATCATACCAATAAATTCACCTGATTTAACAGCTAGGCAGATATCTTTCAAAACAAGGGAATCTTGGTAAGCAAAACTAATATGATCTAAGGCCACGGCAAGTTCCATTACGACCCGCTTGCTATTTGACGCGCAATTTCTTGCATGCTATTGATATAGCTTTCAGCATAAGGATCGAGCATAATCACCTTAGCTCCAAGTTCTTTTGCCACAAGTTTAGCTCCCTTGCTGCTATATTGAGCTTGGATAAAGACTTTATCGATGTGGGCATTGCGAGCTTTAATTAAAGTGTTATTCAGCTGAAAGGGGGTAGGATCTTTGCCTTCAAATTCGATGGACCATTGAGTTAGTTGATAATCGCGGCAGAAATAGGCGTAGGCGGGATGAGAAACTAAGATCATGCGATCAGTCAACGGTTGCAGAATTTGTGTGATTTCAACATCCAGGGCAGTTAGTTCCTCTAGAAAATTTTCCAAAGATTTCTGATATTTGTGTGTGTGCTCGGGGTAATGCTTGATGAGAGTATTTGCAATGGTTGTGGCTTGAATTTTTGCTTGCCGCGCGCTTAGCCAAATGTGTAGGTCTTGACTATTAGCATGGCAGCAGCAGCAGCCGGAATGGGGATCTCCAGAGATCATATCCATATTTTGGCGCAAATCAACCAAATCCATTTCAGGGCGATAATGCTTTAAAGCCTTAGCAGCTCGCGCTTCGAAGCTTTCGCCTATGCAAAACCATATGTCGGCTTTGCTGGCGGTCATTGTTTGTTTGGGTGTGGGCTCATAAGTGTGTGCACTGGCGCCGGCAGGGACCATTAGTCCGATAGTGATCGTATCGCCTGCGATTTTTTCTACAAAAAATTTATGCGGTGAAACGCTAACTAATACGTGATGTGAAGGTTCTGCTGCATGAGCAGTGAATACGCAAAAAGCCAGTATTACCAACAATGGCATGAGAAGTGCTTTAAGGGGGATAGAATTCATAATTGATAATAGGATGTTAAAAGTGTAATTTAAATTATTAAACCACCTGCAAAAGTCTTTTAAAAGATGAGATCCAAAAAAAGAATATTTTCTTTGCAATAGCTTTTATTATTATGTGTTAGAGACGCATTACCCGCAAGAATTTTTTATAGTTTCAGGGAGAAGGGAAAGGTAATAAGTGCTTAAAGGACAAAAAGACATGGTTGGCTTTTTTCTCGGGGCAGCTTTTATACGTTTTAGAACCTAAGGGGTAACGCAGAGTCGCGGAGGAACCCAGAGACGCTGATAAGGATGTAAGACAAACCTTGTAAATTTTATATTTTTAAATGATGCTGAAATCGCTGAAAGCTAAGGGTTTAGCTCTCCCTTAAATTCTTTTCGTCCTTTTAGTAAATCATACTTTTTGTAGCACCAATAGCCACTTTTTTAGAAGAATTTAATTCTTGCAAGATAATTGCAATTTCACTATTGTTTTCCCGTATTGCATAGTTCTTGCAATCTCTTAAAATGTTGCGGAGAAGTGTCCGAGTGGCTTAAGGAGCACGCCTGGAAAGCGTGTGTACGCCATAAACGTACCGTGGGTTCGAATCCCACCTCCTCCGATACATAAATAATCTAACACTGCAATGATTTTACCTGGTTTCAAGCAGTGTTATGATTATTTTCTTTCTTTATATATTCAATTTTCCATTAATTAAATAAGATTTTCAAACTCATATTTTTTTAAAATTTTTAAAGTTATGAGATATGCCTTATAAAAAGTGTTTTCTTTGCAATTTTTAATAAATACCTACAAATTTTTTAATCACAGTCCAGAGGTTAATTAATGGTTAGAATAAATAAAATCAATTTATTTTAAAACACTTAAAATTTACCAGAAATGCGATTGGCCTATATTTATTTTTTGTGCTTGAGTTTTAACAAATGTTAAAAAACCAATTAAACGGGGATTTATATGTCTTTATCATTTAATTCATCATTGGATGCCTTCCAATCACTTACACAAAGTGTGAATACAATTTATTCAGAAAATGCTGAAATTGACAACGCCGAAAAATCTTTTGAACGAGAATATTATTTTGATAATAATAAAGTTAACATTATTTTCCATCGCTTTTTACAAGGAATAAAATTGAGAACAATTTCTAAAAAAGAAGTGCGAGGTTCTGTTGATATAACAATGGGGAAAAGAAATAAAGCATTAGAAGATCAAATTATTTTAATAATTTCAAAACCTGTTCATCATACTATTATGGGGAATCTTCCTAGAGTTCATATCAATTCCATTAGATAGATAATTGTTGGTTTTATTTTTAGGGATCCTAGAGCTATAAGCACGATTTTTAAAAGTTTTTGATTGACCATCTTTTACTTTTTTGCTAAATAAATTTAAGAAAAATTCAAGCGAGAAATTTATGGTTCAAATAATAGAATCTTATTTTCCAAAAATTGACTTAAATGATCACAGTTTTGAAAAGCTTACAATGGATGTAAACAATATTTTTTCAAAAAAGGATCCCACTAGTAAAGATTATAAAAAAATCTATGCTTTTGAAGGTAATAAAATAAGTGTGGTTTTTCAACGAATTTGGATAGGACAAGCCTCATTAGAGAGAGTAGATTTAAAAGGTATTGCTTCTATAGTTATGCTCAAAAGAGATCCTAGTTTGGAAGAAAAGATACTCAAAATCATTCAAGAACCCACTCATGAGTTGTATTGGGAAATGACACCGGCACCCATTGTCAGTTATATTACAATCAAACCCTAACTGTCCACTATAATGAGCATATTAAATACTCGAACAGATCTGAAAACAAATATTTTCGGTCCTTATTTGGAGGATTAACTAAAAATTAAAAACCCCTATATCGGCTATTTCGGCATATTAAAGGCTTTTTATATGCATAAGGCAAACTCTCTCTATTATGCTGAAAATCAAGGAATTTAAAATATGACCAAATGATAAAGGTGTGATGAACTAGGATTGAGAACCCAGTGCGAAATGAGATTCATTTCGGCAAGCCCTCGCAAAATAGCAAGAGAGCCTACTAAAATTGCTGAGATGCCAATAACTGTTTGGTAATGGCGTTTGATTATGTGGAGGAATGTGTGGGCTTTCATCGCCAATACCAAAGACGGTGACGTCAGGAGTGCAAATGCGAGTCCATTGATAAAACCAACTGACATCTCTCCAGAAAGAGCACAGGCCGAAAAAACGATGAGGGTTTGACCGCAAGGCAGTGCCAAAGTGAAAAAGCCAAAGAGGAAGGCCGGCCACGCTTTATCTTGCAGCATCAATATTGAAAGATTTTGATTAAGAAACGCTAAGCGTTTTCCCAGCCAATGGTACCCAGGATATTGCCAGCCCACTAATGTAGAGTATCCTAATATCAGCAAAATGGCTCCAAAAAAAAAGCTTGTGATTTCCGGTAAATGAAATTGTTTAAAAAATTGATGAGCTACCGCCCCTATTGCTCCTGCGATTGTGCCGGCTAATGTAAATGAAAAGGTGCGACCCAAAAAATAGAAGTAGCG
>JACDGH010000167.1 GCA_013815395.1 Parachlamydiaceae bacterium | reverse complement strand
GGCAGGCCGTATAGAGTCTTTACGAAATGTTCATCGTCTTATCCAATGCTTTAATACCCATCAAGTCCATTTTCTGTGTAAACCTTTTAATTTCACCTCCGCCCCCAATTCTTCCCAAGAACCTTTTAAATCTTGTTTAATGTATTATTTGACTGTATCATATTAGTACGTCATTTCATTTAAATTATCTGTTTCGGCTAGAGCCAAAATTAGTATAATTTTAAGCAATTTGAAGATTGAATGAAATCGCTGAATCTTTTGAGAAATATAAACTTATAAATTTAGGATCACTCCCATGACTAATAATAAATATGCGTTAATTACTGGAGCATCTGGCGGCATTGGAAAAGAAATGGCAATCATTTTATTTGATCATGGCTATAATTTAGTACTGGTTTCACGTCGAATATCAGCCCTTCAAAAAGTTAAAAATGAGCTTTTAGAAATTAACAAAGATCAAACTATTGAAATTTTCGAAGCCGATTTATCAAAAAAGGAAGCTGCCCAAAGTCTTTACCAGTATACAAAGATTCTTGATATTTCCATCGATGTTTTAATTAACAATGCTGGATCTGGTATGTATGGTGAAATCGAGGGGATCGATACAGAAGAACTGTATGATATGCTCATGCTAAATAATTATTCACTAACATGCCTTTGCAAGCTATATTCACAAGACATGATAGATAAAAAATCCGGTTATATTTTAAATGTGGCCTCATTGGGCGCTTATCAGCCTGTTCCATACATTTCAGCTTACGCAGCTTCTAAAACTTACGTTTTAAATTTTTCTGAAGCCATTGCTATGGAATTAAAAGATTACAATGTTTCAGTCACATGCTTTTCGCCGGGTCATACTGATACCAATTTCTTTAAACAAGCAAGCATTCCAGATTCACATCAATTTTATGAAAAAAGCACTAGGGAAGATCCCAAAAATGTTGCGGAAGATGCCATTAAAAGCATGTTTAGTAAAAAACTATCTGTAATCCATGGATTTAAAAATAAATTTCTAGGCACATTGAACAAATTTTGCCCTAGATACATTACTGCTATGATTTCAAAATCTTTAGTCACGCGCAATAATTAATTTTTAAATAATTGAGGGTTGGTCTTTTTCAGTGATTTCATGGGGAAAATAGTATTACGAAGTAAGCCTATTTTCCCCGTTCCAAAAATTGAACGAATTTTTAATGTCAATTTGAGATGGATTGGATCTATTTACTATCAGTATCCTGTATTCTTAGCTGCATATGATATAAATTTGCATAGGCTCCATTCGAAGAAATTAACTCTTCATGCGTACCTTGTTCCTCAATTCCATTATCTGTGAGAACAAGGATTCTTTGCGCATTTCTGATTGTTGATAGACGGTGAGCAATCACAAGTGTTGTCCGATCTTTAATGAGCTTTTCGAGGGAATCTTGTACAGATTTTTCACTTTCATTATCTAAAGAACTTGTGGCTTCATCAAAAATAATTATAGGGGGATTTTTTAAAAAAACGCGCGCAACACTTATGCGCTGCTTTTGTCCGCCTGATAGCTTTACGCCGCGTTGACCTATATCCGTGTCATACCCATGTGGTAGCGCCATAATAAAATCATGTGCATTTGCTTTTTTGGCTGCTTCAATAATTTCCTCATTACTAGCATCAAGATCACCATAGCGAATATTATCTATTACAGTGCCCGCAAATAGGTAGACGTCTTGTTGAACAAGACCTATATTTTTTCTTAATGATCGTAAATTAAGTCCTCCAATGCTTTTGCCATCTATTAATATCTCTCCTTCGCTTACTTCATAAAATCTAGGAATTAAAGAACATAGAGTTGTTTTTCCAGCACCAGAAGGCCCTACTAAAGCCACATATTCTCCTACTTTTATATTCAACGTAATATTTTTTAGGACGTGATCATAGCCTTCTTTATATTTAAAACTTACATTCTTAAATTGTATATTTCCTTGGACATCCGTCAGTTTCACTGCATCGATAGCATCCTGAATATCAGGCTCTACCTCTAAAATTTCCATAAACCGATTAAAACCTGTAATCCCTTCTTGATAGAGCCTAGTAAAGTTTCCTAACCTTTGAATGGGCTCAATTAAAATAACAATGTAGAGTAAAAAGGTTAGTAAATCAGCTAAATATAACGTCCCTTTAACGATACTTACTGCACCAAAGATCACAACTGTAACAGTCATCAATTGTGTAAACGTAATTAGGCCTTCGTAAAAATAAGCCTCACTTTTATAGCCATTTTTTCTACTTTCGAGAAAACGATTGTTTTCATAAGCAAATTTCTTTTTTTCCTCTTCTTCATTTGTAAAAGACTTTACAACCCTAATTCCTGAAAGTGTATCTTCAACTTGTGTATTAATATCTCCGATTCTATCTTTACTTGCCCTCATTGCAAGATGCATTTTTTTACTAAAGTAAAATCCATAAATCCCCATGATGGGCAAAAAAAGAAGTGCGATAATGGCAAGTTTCACATTGATAAGCATTAGAATGATAAATGCGCCAAGAAAATTAAGTGACGCTATAACTATATCTTCTGGACCGTGATGATATAATTCCGCAAGATCAAACGAATCACTTGAGATCCGTGTCATTAGCTGACCCGTCCTATGTTCATCATAAAACTTAAAAGAAAGTTTCTGATAATGCTCAAATAATTCATTGCGCATATCTCTTTCCATCAAAGCTCCCATCACATGTCCCTTATAGTCTATAAATGCGTGACAGGCCGTATGGAGGGCAATTAAAGCAAGCATGACTCCACCCATCATATATATGTGATTCAGGGCTTCAGCAGAATTAGTCTCTAGCAAATTTTTGGTAATAAATCTTACGCATAACGGGATAACCAACGTAATTAATGATACAATTAGAGCGCACAGCATATCTGTGTAAAATAACCCCAAATAGGGTTTATAATAGGAGAAAAATTTTTTAATACGTGAATTCACTTAGATTCATCCCTTCGTTTTGATTTAGGCATTAGGGGGCTTGTGTTCAGATTGAAGATAATTGATATGGAAATTTATGATAAGTTAACACAAGTTCAATGCTTCGTACTATGAAAAAGTGCCTAAATTTGATAAAATGGAATTCAAACTCTTCAATTATGATATACCATCCTTAGTTGAAAATTCCCATTTCATTTTTGGAAATTAGTAGAGCTGCACTTCCGCTGATAGGAAATAGATAATATGTTTTTGGAGAAGCCCCTGGAGTGCGTCGGCTCTACCGCGCCCTCCAGGGCTTTGCCAAACGCAAGTTCGCGACCTATTAGAAATTATAATTTCGTATTTCGCAGCCTCAAAGCATTTGTAATAACAGAGACTGAACTTAAACTCATAGCAAGTGCCGCAATAATGGGATTCAACAATAGTCCTGTAAAGGGATAAAGCAAGCCTGTTGCAATCGAAATTCCCAAAATATTGTAAATAAAAGCGAAGAATAAATTTTGACGGATATTGCGCATCATGGCGTGACTTAGATGGATTGCTTTTACAATTCCCCTTAGATCCCCTTTTACTAAGGTCACGTCCGCGCTTTCCATGGCTACATCTGTGCCAGTCCCCATAGCAATACCTACGTCAGCTGCTGCTAAAGCTGGCGCATCATTAACTCCATCTCCCGCCATAGCTACAAGTCCACCTCTATTTTTTGCCTGCCTTACAAATTCTTGCTTAAATTTGGGATCCACTCCTGCGTGAACTTCATCAATCCCTAGCTTGTTAGCCACAGCTATAGCTGTGTGTTCATTATCTCCCGACAACATAACGATCTTAAGTCCTAAATCATGAAGTGCTTTAACAGCGTTAAATGTGGAATTTTTAATAGGATCACTCACCGTAATCAATCCCGCTATTTGCCCATCAATCGAAACAAACATAACAGTCTGTGCTTGCCGTTGAAGACTTTCTGCTTGTTCTTGAAGCCCCATTAAGCCTACAATTCTCCTGCTTTGTAAAAGATCAAATTTGCCAATGATTACTTCCTGGTTTGCAACATTTCCGCTAATCCCTCCACCAGTAATGGAAATAAAGTTATCCACCTTAGATATTTTTAAGGCTCTTTCTTTAGCCTCTTGCACTATAGATGTTGCTAAAGGATGCTCACTATTTTGTTCAACTGCCGCAGCTATTCGAATGAGATCATTTTCAGACCACCTACCTGTCGTGACCACTTGCGACAATTTCGGCTTCCCTTCTGTAAGAGTGCCCGTTTTATCCATAATAATCATTTTAACCTTTTCTAACTTTTCTAAGGCTTCAGCATTTTTGATTAAAACTCCAACTTCTGCACCTTTCCCCATTCCCACCATAATTGACATTGGGGTTGCTAAGCCAAGAGCACATGGACAAGCAATAATTAAAACAGCAACGGCATTCACAAGCCCATAAGCAATGGAAGGTTCTGGTCCAAAGAGTGCCCAAATAATGAAAGTAAGAATAGCCACTAAAATAACTGCGGGCACAAAATACCCAGAAACTTTGTCGACTAAGCTTTGAATTGGAGCTCGGCTCCTTTGCGCCTCGGAAACCATCTGTACAATACGTGAAAGAAGCGTTTCGTTCCCCACTCTTTCTGCACGCATTAAAAAGCTTCCTGTCTGATTGACAGTTCCTCCAGTGATTGAATCGTTGATTGTCTTTTCAACAGGCATAGACTCCCCTGAAATCATCGATTCATCAATAGAACTTTTGCCTTCTATAATTTTGCCATCTACGGGAATCTTATCTCCCGGGCGCACACGCAAATTATCCCCAATTTGAACTTGGTCAATTGACACTTCCACTTCCTGTCCATCGCGGACAACACGCGCCGATTTAGCCGCTCTATCAAGAAGTGCTTTAATGGCCTGACTTGTTTGACTTCTCGCCTTGAGCTCTAATACCTGGCCAAACAGAACTAAAACTGTAATAATGGCTGCTGATTCAAAATAAATTGGAATTTCTCCATGATGGCTGAAAGTAGAAGGAAAAATATTAGGAAAGAATAACGCAAGAATACTATAAAAATATGCTGTGCCTACACCCATAGCAACTAAACTAAACATATTAAGATGACGATTAATTATCGATTGATAAGCCAGGACAAGTAAAGGCCAACCAGCCCAAAGAACCACTGGAGTGCTTAAAATGAATTGAATTAAGCGGGTTAATTCGGGTGAAAACAATTGGTTTAAAAAAGGGACCATGTCACTCATTGCAAGGATCAGAAGAGGAATACTTAACGCAACTCCTATCCAAAATCGGCTCATTAAATCACGATACTCGGAATTGTCTGCTTCTACAAACATCGCTTTTGGCTCCAAAGCCATCCCACAAATAGGACAATTTCCGGGATGATCTTGCACGATCTGAGGATGCATGGGGCAAGTGTAATCTGTAGCCGAATTAGGCAGTGGCTTTTGAGGTTGTTGTTCTTGCCGAATGCTCAAATATCTTTCTGGATTTTTTTTAAAGTTCTCTAAACAATGCTTGCTGCAAAAAAAATATTGCTGTCCTTGATAGCTGCTTTTATACGAAGCATTATCTTGATCGACAGTCATGCCACAGACAGGGTCTAATTCATTTTTTGTCATAATTATATCCTATCTAGAGGCTTTTTTAATAAATTATTCAACCGCTTTTTTGATTGATAAATCCATAAACTCAAAATAGAATGTTATTTATTAATATGAAATAAGAATCTGATGGTTTACAAAAACAAATTAGTAGAGTCGCACTTCCGAGTTTGACAGAAAATGCAAAAAAAATAAATAGTTTGCGTTTGGCGAAGCCCCTGGAGTGCGTCGGCTTTGCCGCGCCCTTTAATTCAGGAGATCTTCTTAAGCGCCCTGATATGTAGGAGACAAGGATAAAGCTAAGAAAACTTTATTTCAAAATCATTATATTCCGCTTCAACGGAACTCCTGAATTGAAGGGCGCGGCAGAGCCGACGCACTCCAGGGACTTCGTCAAACGTAAATTATTTATTTTCTGCCATTTTTTCTCAGCCTCTTTAGTACGTCATATGCTGAAAGGCTGTTTTCCGATTAATTACTACGTAACCTTCT
>JACDGH010000166.1 GCA_013815395.1 Parachlamydiaceae bacterium | reverse complement strand
GTCGTAGTGACCATCGTTAACATACTGAATGAAGTTTTTTACAGTTATTGGTGCCTTTTCTGCATTTAATTCAACTTTAATATCACCTGCAGTAGTTTTAAAAAGTACAATCGGATTTTTTACCGAAGATTCTTGGTCTTTCATTAATTCCTTCTCTTGTTGAGTTGCTGAGAAACACAGTGTTGTGAAACTCATGATTCCTAAAAATAATAAAGAACAAAATTTAATCATGAATTAGTCCTTGTAAAAGCTTTGTTAACTCTTTTTTCTACCACTATGCATTACACCTTGTGCAGATATAAATTGCATGAGGGTATTGGATCGTAATGATTTTAGAAACTTTTTGCAATCACTTTTTTTTCAATCTCAATTCTACCCCTCATTTCTGACCCATTTAAAACGCAAAGACCCTAAGTTGAAAGGGTTTCGCCTTCTTATTACGCCAAGCGGGCGAATACCCCGCATGAACACAAGAAATTTGCCTACTAGGTGCATTAGGAAGGGGAAGCCCTTTGGTTCATTGCGCACTTCGCCTTAAAACTGAGTTAAAGATTGGGATTAGGTTTTCGAAGTCCATCCAATGTTAATTAGGAGGATTATGAGCTTTTTGATCGCGCACAAGCTCGTCTAACAAAACGCTATAACCTTTGGCAAAACGTGAACGAAATGCCTTAATGTCAGTATGCATCCTGCCTCGCACCTTTAAGACATATTGTTCAAAGGGTTCAATTGCTTCATTTTTTTCGTGATCTATTTCTTCAGTTACAGCTTCAGCTAAATCCTCAATCATACTAGCATAGTTTTCTTCATGCTCGGGATCAATGGTTATATCATTTTTTTTCCGATTTTTCATTTGATATGCTCCTGAATGTTTTAAAGTCATTCCAACGCATAATGCCTTAAATACTTATTATAAACCATTTAGATAAAATTGCAAAATATTTTTTATGAATTTTTTACCTTTTCGGATCTTGGAAAGATTAACAAGTCCAATTTATTTTCATTATTAATTTTGCATTTATCTGAGGGAATAATAAAGAGAACATAATTTTTTTTAATTCTCAATTATTGCTACTTTTAAGAACCCAATCTTTATTTAATTAAAATTTTTTATTTTATTTGCTTTAAATTGTAAATTTGATTATAATGAAATATCGTTAAATTATCAAACGACAATAGATTAGCGAATCCAAACGGCTCTCAATCCGAAGTTTTTTAAGATGATTGTCAATCTGTAGAGATTGATAAGTGCGTTTTTCTTTGTTGGTGAGTCAAAACCTCTCAATGGTAATTCAATGGTAACTTCTAATAAAAAAATTAATAAGATAGAGCTAACAAATTACAATTATGTTCGCGATATAGAAAATCGCTTGTTGATGGCACAATTAAACATCCTTGAAGTCGAAATTTTGAAAGAAGTGCTTAATGGATCCTTAAAATTTACAACTACACAGCTTGCGGATGCCCTTGATATTGATAAAAGCATTTTAATACCTGTACTGGACAAACTTAGCGCCACAAAACTCCTCCAACGAACAGATAAATCGGTCCTTGTAGATAAAGAATTGCGTAAATATTACGAAGTGCAAATTTTGAAGTTCGATGAAAATTTCGAACCTGGTATGGAATTTCTACAAAGTCTTTTAAGTAAGGTGCCTATCCATATATTGCCAGATTGGTATTCCATTTCAAGAACTTCAGACCATATCTTTCATTCAATCATAGAAAAATACTTACACACACCAAAGATTTATGAACGTTACTTGCAAGAGCTAGATTTCAGTGATCCAGAGCTTAATGCAATTTGCCTTGATGTTTTAAGCGCGCCTGATTTCAAATTATCATCACAATATCTCATCGATAAGCACGGATTATCTCACGAATCTTTTGAAAAAATTATGCTATTTTTAGAATTTAATATGATCTGTTGCATTAGTTATGAAATGATCGATGAAAAATGGGAAGAAATGGTCACTCCTTTTTATGAGTGGCGCGAATACTTACGGTTCACTAGAGATACGACTCCTGTAGCAATTGCCAACACATTAGCAATACAACGTCTACATCAGAGTGATTTTGGCTTTATTAAAGATATGTTGACTCTACTACACGCTATGCAGTCAGATCCTGTTCGAGTGGAAATCTTAAAAGAATCCTCAGAATATAGCATTTCCTTGAAAACAGCAAAATCTATCTTTGAGGATTTTGCTGTAACTCCATACTCCCCCCCTTATTTAACTCAGTTGGTCGATAGACTGCAACAGCTGCAGCTTGCAACTATTTCAAAACAGCATTTACATATAACTGAACATGCTTCAGAATGGTTAAAATTACATATTCAAGATCAAGCCCACTCTCTCTTTCGTTTGCCGCCCTCTTCTGGCAGCATTATGAACTCTTTCTCTGAGAAAGATATTCGCGAAGTCGAAAAAAACCTTCGTCGCGTAGCCCATAGCGGCTGGATTTCTTTCGAAAGCTTTTTTATGGGTATGACAATTCCTGTGGGTGATTCCGAAGGCATCAATCTCAAATGCAAGGGAAAGCGCTGGAAATATTACATACCTAATTACTCTGAATCAGAGCGTCAATTTATTCAAGCGACACTTTGCGAAAAATTATTTGAGACAGGAATGGTCGCTATTGGATTTCATGAAGATGCTTTATGCTTTTCAGTCACACCGTTTGGAAGAATGTCTCTCGACGAATAATTGATTGACAAATTTAAGATTTATGGGGTAATCTCCTATGAATTTCTACCCGAAATCATTTATACTCTTCAAGAAATGGTATTCGTCAATAAGTCTAACTTAAACATAAACTTTGTAGCAAAAACTGTTAACAATTTTTAAACAAAAATAAAAAAAGTGCAGGAGTTATGTTAAATAAAATTATTTTTCATTCGATGTTATTAACGTCGCTTGTTGGTGGCGCAAGTGCGAACGCCACAATCCCTTTAAATAGCAATTTGGAGTCCATTAAAGAGACTTTCGTCCCATCCGGCGAAGCTAAACTTTTTTGCAGATCTGCTGGGAAAGGAAAACCTTTGATTATTATTCATGGGTCACCTGGACTTAGTCAAGATTACCTTCTACCGCAGATGTACGAATTGGCTCATGACAATTTTGTGATCTTCTATGATCAACGAGGTTGCGGAAAATCAACTACTAATATTAATGCAGAAACCATTACTATCAAATCTTTTATAGAAGATATAGAAGCAATCCGTTTAGCTTATAACTTGGATAAAATTTCCATCTTAGGTCATTCATGGGGTGGATTTCTCGGAATGCAATATGCAATTAAGCATCCTGAACATGTTGATAAACTTATTTTATCAAATTCTGCGCCAGCGACTTCAGAACTATATGCTTTATTCTTTCAAGAATACATGAAACGCATGGTTCTCATTCAGAAAGAACTTGATCGACTCACTAATTCGCAAGAATTCCGTGATGGAAACACATCTGTAATTGAACAGTTCTACCGTCTAATTTTTAGACAATTTTGTTATAGCCCTGAAAAAGCAAATTTATTAGATTTATATATGAACCCCCTAGCATCAATAAATGGCGCAAAGGTTTCGGAGATTCTAAATGCAAATGTATTAGGTAAGCCATTCGATTTAAATAAAAGCTTAAATGATCTACAAATTTGTACTTTAATTGTGCATGGGGATGTCGACCCTGTACCACAGATCGCTGCAAAAAACATCCATGAGAATATTCCTGGTTCAAAATATATTTTAATGAAAAATTGTGGCCATTTACCTTTCGTTGAAGACCCGGTAACCTATTTTAAACACATTCACGAATTCCTAAACAGGCCACTTGCAGAAGGTAACTAAACAATTCAAGTTCACACTGATATAGTATGGGTGTTGCCTGGCAAATTCAGTTCTTCGGTGGTTGTTAAAAATACCTGCTCAAGAGCAGGCAAATGAGAGAAAAGCCGAGTTCGACGCGAATAATCCAAACTCATTCCCACGTCATCAATCAACATAAGAGGCATCTCGTAAGAATTTGCCTTCAGACACTCCCATTCTGCTAATCGCAAAGCTGCCACACAACTTCTTTGCTGCCCTTCACTTGCGAAAAAGCGGGCCTCATTTGTATTCAGTCCAATAAACACATCGTCTTTATGCGGACCTATTAACGTCACCCCTAATTCCATCTCACGCTTACGCTGTTTGCTATATTGTTCAAGATAATAAGTGCGCAACTGCAATATATCGATATCGGCGACAGATATACTACGAAGTACCGCTGCCGATTTATAAGCTAGCTCCAAAGTATCATTGCCGCCGCAAATGAGATTATGTAATCGCTGCCCTTTTTCTTGTAGATCTTCAATTGTTTGCAACCGCTGGTAGACAATATAAGCTGCCGAATTAGCCATTTCGTGCTCCCAGCTTTCAATCGTAGCTGCAGTCTTTGCTCGGAGTAAATGATTTCGTTGCCTCATAGCTCGATTATAACGAGTGAGATGATGAATATATAAAGGATTAGCTTGCGCGATTTGAACATCCAGAAGATGCCTTCTTGCCTCAGGCGCCCCTTTGACAACTGTAGCATCATCAGGATGGATGACTGCCCCTAAAAGCAGCCCTAAAAGGTCGGAAGAAGATGCACATAGTGTGTTATTATAAACTATCCTTCGATCTTTGCCACTGCAGTGGACACGCAATGTCTGTTCAATGCCATGTTTAATAAAGGATGCCTCAATATAGAAGCTTGAAGCGCCGTGACGGATCATGTCGCTCACCTGGGTTTGGCGAAAGGAGCGACCGGTCATTAAAAAATAGATTGCCTCCAAAATAGACGTCTTTCCGCGGGCATTTGGCCCACTAATGACGTTTATTTTGGGTCCAAACTCATAGAACGCCTCTTCATAGATCCGGAAATTATGAAGATATAGCGAGCGTAGATGCATATCACTCTTCGTTAAGGCGCATTGGCATTAGAACAAATAAAGGGGTTGCATCGGCAGTGACAAAATGCGTCATTTCTTTGTCAGTTATGACACCCGGATTATAGGAATCTGTCACTCCCAGGATCACTGTCTCGCCTTTAGTGTGGCGTAAAATGTCAAGAAAATAACTTGGATTGAAAGCTATTTCAAGAATAGGCCCATGATAGTTAGCAGGCATGCTAACCTTGCCCTCACCGATTGCCATGGCATTAGCAGAAAGCCTCAATTCGCCATCACCTAGTGAGAAACGGACTGAGTGATTATTTTCAACAGTAAATAAGGACATTTGTCGTAAAAGGGACATCAGCTCTTCTCGGTGCAGGGCAACCACAGTTTCAGCGGTTTCAGGGATGACACGAGCAATATCAGGATAGTCCCCAGAAAGTAGCTTGGTAATAATAGTTACATTGCTTGTTTCTACGGCAATTTTATCTGTCATCAGGTAAACTTTCGCATCACCTTCATCATTCAGATTTTTAAAAATCTCTTCCACAGCTTTTACTGGAATAATAAAATTACCTGTAAAACTTTTATCAATGTCAATGGAAAGAATAGCTCTTGCTAAACGTTTGCCATCGGTACCAACAAAAGTGGCTTGTCCATTAAATATATGCACTAAGGTACCTGTCAGCACATAGCGATTGTCCTCGCGGGAAACAGCAAATGAAGTGCGAAATAAGGCATCTTTGAGGTCCGCTTGCTTAACAGCAAAGTGGAGAGCACCTTCAAGATCGGGTAAAGAAGGAAATTCATTCTTAGACATGCCGTGAAGCTTGAATCGAGAGGAGTCTGCAATAATTTCAGTCACTTCATTTGCATTTGTTTTTACTTCAAGATTAACTGATGTTAACTCACGAACCAGTTGCGCTAATTTCTTAGCCGGTAACGTGGTTGATCCTTCTTCAAGAACTTTAACTTCTGTGCAGCAGCGAATGCCCACAGTTAAATCAGTGGCCGTAATGATTAACTCATTGTTCGAAACTTCCAACAAAAAATTTGATAAAATAGGGATTGTAGCTTTACCTGAAACAACATTAAAACACTTGCTTATAAGATAGTTGAATTCTTGGGTGGAGATTATAAACTTCATAGAAGGCGCCTTTTATTGCTTGATTACAATAAAAATACTTCAGTATTTGACGATTGTCAAGATCTTTCCGTAAC
>JACDGH010000165.1 GCA_013815395.1 Parachlamydiaceae bacterium | reverse complement strand
GGAAGTGCCGATTCTCGAAGAAATTGTGATTATTTTTGCTCTGTCTATTGGTGTGCTATTGATATGCCATAGATTGCGCTTGCCTGCGGTAGTTGGGTTTTTAGCAACAGGAGTTTTATGCGGACCTCACGGGCTTGCACTAGTTAAAGGCATTGAAGATGTGCAGATATTGGCCACCATTGGTATTGTTTTACTATTGTTTACGGTAGGAATGGAATTTTCTCTGCAGAAAATTATTAAATATAAATATTATTTCTTAGTTGGAGGCTTTCTTCAAGTTTTTTTAACTACTTCGGTGTGCTTTTTTGTGAGCAAACTTATTTATGGCAGCACATGGGGAGCTGCAGTTTTTCTTGGTTTTTTGATTTCTTTAAGTAGCACGGCGATAGTTTTAAGATTATTGGATGAAAGAGGAGATTCTGACACACCTCATGGAAGGTTAGTTGTTGGTATTTTAATTTTTCAGGATATTATAGCCGTGCCCATGATGTTATTAATCCCTTTGCTTGCGGGAGCCAGTGAAGGTTTTGATAGCGCGCATCTCCTAATTTTTATTAAAGGCATCTCAGTTTTAAGTTTGATGTCATATGCCGCGTTTAAACTCGTCCCCAAGTTATTATATTATGTTGCCCGTACACGCAATCGGGAGCTTTTTTTACTAACGGTACTAACGACTTGTTTTGCGATTGCTTGGATTACCTCTTCAGTCGGGCTATCCCTATCATTAGGCGCTTTTTTAGCAGGCCTAATAGTTTCTGAATCAGAGTACAGCGATGAAGCTCTTGGGAATGTTCTTCCTTTTCAAGAGATATTTACTAGTTTCTTTTTCGTGTCTATGGGAATGTTACTAGATATTAGTTTTGTTGCTCATCAGCCCATATATATAGCGCTAATAACAATTCTTGTTGTAATCCTTAAAGCGGTTATGGCAGGTTCCGGTGCAATAGTTTTGGGTATGCCACTGCGTTCAGCGATCCTCGCAGGTGTAGCCGTGAGTCAAGTAGGGGAATTTTCTTTTGTTTTGGCATTATCAGGCATGCATGCAGGCTTAGCCTCAGAATATTATTATCAATTATTTTTAGCTGTCTCTCTTTTAACTATGTCAATAACCCCTTTGCTAATATCTTTGTCTAATCGTTTAGCTCAGACAGTTGATCAATTACCTTTGCCCCAAAAAATTAAAACAGGTTATAATTTTTTTCCTGAAGAGGCTGGAAATCATCAGAAGAAAGATCATATAGTTATTATTGGCTTTGGATTGCGAGGAAAACATTTAGCGCGCGCTGCTAAAGAAGCAGCTATCCCATATGAGATCTTGGAAATGAACACTGATACGGTTAAGATGGAAAAGAGCCGTGGGGAGCCCATACATTATGGCGATGCTTCCCATCGTTCGGTGCTTTCTCATTGTGGTATTAAAACAGCGCGAGTCTTGGCTGTGGTGATTAATGATCCTGTAGCTTCATTGCGCATTGTGCAAATAGCAAAGGATTTAAATCCAAATATTTATGTGATCACGCGCACTCGATATTTTCAAGAGGTCCCTCCCATGTTTCAAGCAGGAGCTAGCGATGTTATTCCCGATGAATTTGGATCGTCTCTGGAAATTTTTTCACGGGTGCTCGAAAAATGTGAAGTGGCCCAAGAGTTAATTTTCAAGCTTACAAGAGATTTAAGAATAGAAGGCTATGAAACCTTACACTGGCACAGTTCCGATGAAGCGGCACGGCAAGAAAATCAATTGGATTTGAAGCAATCCCATATTCACACATTTCAAGTATCTGCTAATTCATCTTTTGTAGGTAAAACAATTGTTGATAATGCTTTTCGCAATAAGCATGGTCTCACGATTTTACAAATTAGAAGGAGTGGAAATACTCTTAATTCCGTCGAACCTTCTACAAAGATTGAAGTGGCTGACACCTTAATTGTGGTAGGATCACCTGATCAATTAAAAATGGCCCAGAATTTGTTTTAATTCGGAGTGTATTAATGTTTAAATGGGTCACCGGCCTAATCGATAGAATATTCGCTGCGGCAGGGGGGGTATTATTTTCTCAGGTACCGTTATATATGAAACAATATGCCCAGCAGCTGAATGGACATGTTGCTGAATTGCGCTATCAGGTTGATGCGATGCGCCAAGCAGCCACGAATTCGGGTAAAACACTTGAGCAATTTATTCAAAAATTTGTTGATAACCCTGATGTAGATTTTGTTCGTCAGGGCGATATTATGTCGGCAATGGTAAATCGATGGCATGATATCACGAATGCCCTTACAGCATTACAAGAAAGTTCGGTGATTACGCGTCCTTTTGTTTTTATGAGACATGTCAATGGGGACATCATCAAAAGTACTTGGTCGCAATACGTCTTTGGTTTGCCATTCACTCTGGAAGGTTTAGTTTATGCGGTAGTAGGTATTATCTGTGGCTTTTTGATTTTTTATGGAATTCGGAAATTCTTTTTAGCACTATGGATAATAATAAAATCCCCATTTGCCGGAAAATCAACTAAATTTGATGTAAAAAAGATAGATGTAAAAAAAGAGTAAACGTTTAGGTTATTGATAATATTTCGACCATTAAAGTAAAGCACAAGAAATTTTTTTAAGTATCAAAATATCTACTTGCTGCCTTTTTAGCTTTTTTTGCTACACATGAGAGATTTAAAGCTAAAGATTCCATTTCGTTAGCCAAAATTTTAGCATGTTCTGCTATTATTTGTGCGACAATCGCCTTCGTATATTCCCTCTGTCTAATTTCATTTATTTTTTTTATAGGAAGGGGGTGCTCTTCATTTTGAGCTAAACAGACTTTTTCTAAAGCTTCATTTGTTTTATCAACTTGCTGTCTATTAGCCCCTTCGGCTTGCTTTTTGGCTTTGGCGGCAATATCTTTGATAATGAGATATTTTTCATTTAGATCTCGGGCAAGGTCTTTAGCTACATTGCGATATTTTTTAGATGTTTTCCCAGGGAGTTTGTTTGCAGTTACATAGGGAAAAGTTTGTTCAATGTTTTGAAAGTCGCTTGCAACTAGTGGATTAAAAGAAGAACCGGAAGTAATGGGTGAAGTTGATGGCATGAAATTGACCCCCATTCTAGAAAATTTAGATTCCATGGTATGCGGAAAAAAAATGAATGATGAGTCAAACGCTAGAGATATTAAGTTTTGTCATTTTACTCTTTTAAAAGACCTACTGGTCTTAATTTTGTTGTATGCTGACTGAATATTTAGTGCAACATGATAATGTGATGGGGTGGACAAAACTTTTTTACCGTTGAGACGCTACTGTCTGTCGCAAAGCATCAGGATTAGGGGCTTAACGGTAATAAAGTTTTGTCCAACGATATCCCTTATACCAACCAATGTCCAATAAATATTTGTTCCAGCATGTGATATCTGCATGAAAGTTAGCTTTTTATCCTTTCTCTTTTATTGCCTATCTCTTATCTTTATTACAAAATTCTGTCTTAGTTCGACTTTGTACAATTTTTGCATCTGCCCACCCTAGGTATACCTCGCGCGGGCATAAATTACAACTAACCAAACCATGAGGTCATTTACACATGTCATATGCATACGAACTAGTTCTTGTTTCCGGCGTGCTAGCGCTGTTATATGGAGCCTTTATGACTCGCTCCATCTTGTCGCTTAGCACTGGCTCAGAGCAAATGCAAAAAATTGCCGCTGCTATTCAAGAAGGCGCTCGCGCGTACTTGAATCGGCAATATCAAATGATTACGCTAGTCGGCGTGATTATCTGCGCGCTATTAACATGGTTGCTTGGAATCTACGTCGGAATTGGTTTTCTTATCGGCTCCATTCTTTCCGGAATCGCTGGCTACATCGGAATGAATGTATCCGTGCGTTCTAATGTGCGTACCACCGAAGCTGCTCGTGGCGGACTTCAGCCAGCATTAAATGTGGCTTTCAAAGCCGGAGCTGTCACAGGCCTACTCGTTGTCGGTTTGGGTATCTTAGGTGTTACAGGCTACTATATGTATTTAAAGCATATAGAATTGCCACTGCGTCCTACTTTAGAAGCTTTAGTCGCACTAGGGTTCGGAGCCTCCTTGATTTCTATATTTGCCCGGCTCGGCGGCGGTATTTTTACGAAAGGTGCCGACGTTGGTGCAGATCTAGTAGGTAAAATCGAAGCTGGAATTCCAGAAGATGATCCACGTAACCCAGCTGTCATCGCCGATAATGTTGGCGATAACGTAGGGGATTGCGCAGGTATGGCTGCTGATCTATTCGAGACTTATGTAGTGACAATTGTAGGGACAATGCTCATGGCTGGTATTTACTTCACCGGTGCAGCATTGGATACTATGATGTTCTATCCATTAGCGATCTGCGGCTCTTGCATTGTAGCTTCAATTATTGGCACATTCTTTGTGAAGTTAGGAAAAACTAATAACATCATGAATGCCCTTTATAAAGGTTTTATGGTGACAGCTGTGTTGTCAGCGATTGCAATTGTAGCCCTTACAAAGTCTTTAATTGGCTTTGACACAGTATTTACAATTCGCGATACATCATTTACGGGGATTAATCTCTTATGGTGCTGTTTAACAGGTCTTGTTGTGACAGGCTTGCTAATGATCATTACAGAGTACTACACTTTGACGAAACACCGTCCCGTAAAGAGTATTGCAAGTGCTTCAACAACTGGCCATGGCACAAATATCATTCAAGGACTTGCTGTTTCCATGGAAGCTACAGCTCTTCCTGTAATCGTGATTTGCTGCGGTATTCTCGTTTCATTTACTAATGCTAACTTATTTGGGATAGCTATTGCTGCAACAACAATGCTTGCCTTGGCTGGTATGGTTATTGCGTTAGATGCCTATGGTCCAGTGACTGATAATGCTGGTGGAATTGCAGAAATGGCCAATTTGCCCCCAGAAGTGCGAAAAACTACTGATGCCTTGGATGCTGTTGGAAATACAACTAAAGCTGTGACTAAAGGTTACGCCATTGGTTCTGCTGGATTTGCTTCATTAGTGCTTTTCACAGCCTTCATGGAAGATTTGCATCATTATTTTGGACATCTAACACCAAACTTTTCTTTGGACAATGCTTACGTTGTGGTTGGATTGTTTATTGGAGGCTTGTTGCCCTATTTATTCGGAGCTATGAGCATGATGGCCGTTGGCCGAGCAGCCGGATCCGTGGTTGTGGAAGTACGCCGTCAATTTAAAGAAATACCAGGCATTATGGAAGGCACAGGACGTCCAGACTACAGCCGCGCTGTTGATATTTTGACTAAATCAGCTATCAAAGAGATGATTTTGCCATCGTTATTGCCAGTTGGAGCTCCTATCCTCTTGTATTTTGCTATTAATGCATATGCAGGTCAAACCCAAGCTTTTGTAGCCGTTGGTTCTATGCTATTGGGGGTGGTAATTACTGGTTTGTTTGTGGGTCTATCGATGACATCCGGCGGCGGTGCATGGGATAATGCTAAGAAGTTGATCGAAGAAGGTAACCATGGTGGCAAAGGTTCTGATGCGCATCGCGCAGCTATAACTGGAGATACTGTTGGCGATCCTTACAAAGATACAGCAGGACCGGCTATCAATCCAATGATCAAGATTACCAATATTGTAGCCTTGCTCTTGCTTGCTATTCTTTATTCTATGTCGCATTAAGCTTTCTTAAAGGACTTAAGGGACATAAAGGACGTAAAGGACGAAAGGGAGAGGGAACGAAAGTTTTTCCCCTACTTAGTTCTTTACGTCCTTTTTTTTTCTTCTAAATTTCTTGTGCGCTTTAAGTCCCTTTATGGTCTTTATGTCCTTACGTCCTTTTTTTAAGAATTTGACTACGCAAAGCGTTAAATATCGCGAGTTTATGACGAAAAAATCTTTTCTTAGAAAAAGCAGTTGCAAAAAAACGAAGATGTTTTGTATATTAACACTTCTTCCGAACGAAACTGAGTGAAAAACGAAGTAGAGTGAAGAAAACAGCAGCTGCCAAACGAGCAGTGCAATGTGTGTTTTGACAGTGATAAAAAGACAATGTACAGCGATAAATTATAGAGCTTGTGCGAAAATCACCCCCGTCTTTCGAAAGAAAGATAGTGATTTTAGCAAAAAAATACAGAGAGAATTTATTCTCTCA